>NZ_CP102356.1:0-42500 GCF_009696685.2 Paracoccus sp. SMMA_5_TC | reverse complement strand
CATGCGATAGCCGCCGCGGGCCTTGGGCAGCAGATAGGGGGCGTTCGACATGCTTTCCATGCCGCCGGCCACCACCACCTCGGCCGAGCCGGCCAGCAGCAGGTCGTGGCCCAGCATGGCGGCCTTCATGCCCGATCCGCACATCTTGTTGACGGTGGTCGCGCCGGCGCCCAGCGGCAGCCCGGCGGCCAGCGCCGCCTGCCGGGCCGGGGCCTGGCCCTGCCCGGCGGGCAGCACGCAGCCCATGATGATTTCCTGCACCGCCTGCGGGTCCAGCCCGGCCAGCGCGGCCTGGATCGCGGTGGCGCCCAGCTGCGCCGCCTCGACTGTGGCGAAATCGCCCTGAAAGCCGCCCATCGGGGTGCGGGCGGCGCCGGTAATGACGATCGGATCGGTGCTCATGCGGTTTCTCCTGTCATGATGCGGCGGTTCATTTCGGGGCCATGCGCAGCGCGCCATCCAGCCGGATGACCTCGCCGTTCAGATAGCTGTTCTCGGCGATGTGGCGGACCAGCGCGGCGAATTCCGCCGGATCGCCCAGACGCGAGGGGAAGGGCACAGTGCCGCCCAGGCTGTCCTGAACCTCTTGCGGCAGGCCGGCCATCATCGGGGTGCCAAAGATGCCGGGGGCGATGGTGACCACGCGGATGCCGTGGCGGGCCAGTTCGCGCGCCGCCGGCAGCGTCAGCGCCGCCACCCCGCCCTTGGATGCGGCATAGGCGGCCTGGCCGATCTGCCCGTCAAAGGCCGCGATCGAGGCCGTGTTGACCACCACCCCACGCTCGCCCCCGGCGTCGGCGGGATTGCGTGCCATGGCATCGGCAGCCAGCCGCAGGATGTTGAAGGTGCCGATCAGGTTGATCTGGATGGCGCGGGCAAAACTTTCCAGCCGGTGCGGACCGTCGCGGCCGACGATCTTTTCGCCCGGCGCCACCCCGGCGCAGTTGACCGCCACATCCACCCGGCCGAAAGCCTCGACCGCTGCCGCGATGGCGGCGGCGCCCTCGTCGGCGCTGGTCACATCGGTGCGCACGAAACGTGCCGCCGCGCCCAGTTCGCCCGCCAGCGCCGCGCCGGCCTCGGCATTGACGTCCAGCAGCACCGCCCTGGCGCCTGCGCCCACCGCCATGCGCGCAACGGCTGCGCCCAGGCCCGAGCCGGCGCCGGTGATGACAAAGACCTTGTCCTGAATCTGCATGGCGGTTTCCTATTGTTGGGTCTGGCGGGCGATTTCCGCCTTGCGCAGGATGAATCGCTGGATCTTGCCGCTGGGGGTCTTGGGCAGATCGGTGACGAATTCGATCAGCCGCGGATAGGCATGGGTGGACAACCGCTTGCGTACATGCTGGCGCAGCTCCTCGGCCAGGGCCTCGTCGGGGTGGGCATCGGTCGCCAGGATGACAAAGGCCTTGACGATCTCGGTCCGTTCGGGGTCGGGCACGCCGATCACCGCCGCCTCGACCACCGCCGGATGTTCAAGCAATGCGCTTTCGACATCGAAGGGGCCGATGCGATAGCCCGAGCTGGTGATGACGTCGTCGGACCGGCCGATGAAGCTGACCGAGCCGTCGGGCTCGAACTCGACCGAGTCGCCGGTGCGGTAATAGCGCCCCTGCAAGGGCGGCTGGCCCAGATAGCCGCCGAACCACATCAGCGGCGATTGTTGCAGGTCGATGGCCAGCACGCCGGGCTCATTGGGGCCCAACTCCCGGTCGGCGTCGTCCAGCACCACGACGCGATAGCCGGGCATCGCCAACCCCGCCGAGCCGGGCCGCACCGGATGGTCGAGCCCGTGGTGATTGTTCACGCACATGCCCATCTCGGTCTGGCCATAATGGTCGTGAATGGGCACCTGCAAATGGCTGTCGAACCAGCGGATGATTTCGGGGTTCAGCGGCTCGCCCGCGGAACTGACCACGCGCAGCTGGCCCTTGACCTCGGCAGCGGCCTGCGGCCCGGCGGCGATCAGCAGGCGAAAGGCGGTGGGCGATCCGGCAAGACTGGTCACCCCCAGCCGGCGGATGATGCGATAGGTCGATTCGGCGGTAAAGCCCCCCTCGAACAGCGTGGTCGCCTGTCCCAGCAGCAGCGGCCCGCACACGGCATAATACAGCCCATAGGCCCAGCCGGGATCGGCGATGTTCCAGAACACGTCGCCCTCGCGCAGGTCGATCGCCTCGCGCATATAGGCCTCGAAGGCCAGCAGCGCGCGCAACGGCACCGGCACGCCTTTGGGCAGGCCCGTGGTGCCCGATGTGGACATCATCATGAACAGATCGTCACCCCGCCGCATCACCGGCGCGAAACTGTCCGAGGCCTGGGCCATGCCGGCGCGGAAATCGATATCACCGGCCGGAACCTTATCGCCGGCGGTGGCGATCTGCGGGCAATCCTGCACCTCGTCCAGCTTGGCGCGGTTGGCGGGATTGGTCACCACCAGCCGCGCGCCACTGGTGTGCAGGCGATGTTCGATGGCCTTGGGACCAAAGGCGGTGAACAGCGGCTGATAGACCGCCCCCAGCCGCCAGGTGCCCAGGATCAGCGCCACCAGGTCGATGGTGCGCGGCAGCAGCCCGGCCACCACATCGCCCGCGCCGATACCCTTGTCGCTGAGCAGATTGGCAACCCGCGCCGACAGCGCCCGCAGCTCTTCAAAGCTGTATTCGCGCAATTCCTCGTCGGCCGACAGGCAGCGCAGGGCCAGGCGGTTCTGGCCGCAATGGCGGTCGCAACATTCGACGCAGGCATTGATGCCCGTGGCCAGATCGCCGGCCAGCCGTGCCGCGGCCGCCTCCAGGCTGAACCCGGCCAGCGTGGCCTGATAATCCGGCCGCGGCCGTGCAAAAGACATGTCGGACAAGGCGTGCCTCCTCCCAGGAAAGCCGATTTCCGTGCGGATGATAGCGCGTCGCGCATTGCAAACAATGATCGCCCCGGCCAAAATGCCTGATCGGTTTTGCAAGAATAGGGCCATGGAACGGCGGCTGATCTCTCCGGGCTTTGTCGAGGACGCGCTGGACTGCCTGCACCGGCGCGGCCTCGACCCCCACCCGCTGCTGGCGGCGGTGGGCATCGGCGATCTGTCGCAGCCGGTCAGCAACCTGCAATACGGCAGGCTGTGGCTGGCGATCGCCGAAGCCATCGGCGACGAATTCTTCGACGAGGCCGCGCGCCCCATGCGCCCGGGCAGCTTTCGCCTGCTGTGCCAGGTCAGCCTGCACGCCCGCAATCTGGAACACGCCCTGCGCCGGGCGCTGCGGTTTCTGGCCGTGGTGCTGGACGACCCGGTGGGCGAGCTGCGGCTGCGCGAGGGCCTGGCCGAGATCACCCTGACCGACAACCGGGGCCCGCGCCGGGCCTTCGCCTATCGCACCTACTGGCTGATCCTGCTGGGGGTGGCCTGCTGGCTGATCGGGCGCCGGATTCCGCTGCTGGGGGTGGATTTCGCCTGCGCGGCACCGCCCGACCGGCACGACTATCACCAGTTCTTCGGCGCGCCGGTGGCCTTTGACCGGCCGATCAGCCGCCTGACCTTCTCCGCCCGCTACCTCGGCCTGCCGGTGATTCGCCAGGAACGCGCGCTACAGGGCTTTCTGCGTGGTGCCCCGGCCAATATCCTGCTGCGCTATCGCCACGATCAGGGGCTGTCGGCCCGCATCCGCGCCCGGCTGCGCGCCACCCCGCCGGCGGACTGGCCCGATTTCGACAGCCTGGCCGCGCTGCTCTCGCTGTCGCCCGCCACGCTGCGCCGCCGCCTGCGCGCCGAGGGCCAGGGCTACGGCGAATTGAAAGCCGAAATCCGGCTGAACATGGCGCGGCAGCTGCTGCGCCAAAGCCGCGCCAGCATTGCCGAGATCGCGGCCCAACTGGGCTATGGCGAACCCAGCGCCTTTCACCGCGCCTTCCTGAAGCTGGCCGGCACCACCCCGGCCGCCTATCGCCGCGCTAACCGGCCGACGTCCACAGCCGAAAGCGCCGCCCGCCGGTGATCTCGCGCGCCAGACCCAGCGATTGCAACCGCGCCAGCATCCGCTCGGCCGTGTCGCGGCTGATGCCGGCCTGGCGTTCCAGCATCGGCGCGCTCAGCAACGGATGGGCAAACAGCGCCGCGATCGCCTCGGCCGGGGTATCGCCCTTGATCCGCGCCGTGGCCGCCAGCGCCCGGCCCCGCCAATCGCACAGCCGCATCAATTCGTGCCGCGCCTCGGCCAGGCCCGCTGAAACCGCCGCCAGATGTCGGGCCAGGCGCGCAGCCTGCGGCCCGCCATCGACCCAGACCGCGCGCCCGTGCCGACCCAGCGGCACAAAACGCAGGATTTCGGCGCCGCCGGCCATGGCCCGCGCCGACCAGACCGCCGGTTCGACCAGCCGTTCGGGCGGCGACAACCCGCACAGCCGCCACAGCCCCAGCACCGCCGGACCCAGCGCCAGCGGCACCATCCCGGCCAGTGCGGCCATATGCGCGGCGAAATCCTGCGCCGCCGCATCGAAGTCGTCCCCCGTCGGCCGGGCGGCCAGCACCCCGTCAAGCCCCGCCGTTTCGGCCCGGTGCAGCCCTAGAAAGCCGCGCAGGTCGGCCGCGTCCCCCTGCCCTTCCAGCCGCCGGATTCCCCAGCGCGCCAGCCGCATCGCCTCAAGATCGGCGCTGGCGCGCGCCTCCATCAGATCGCGACCGATGTCCTCGCGGCGCAGCGGGCTGCCCTGCGCCCAAAGCATCGCCTCGACCTCGATCAGCGCCAGCCGCAACAGGGCACCGGCACGTGCGATCTCGGGCAAGCCGGTCAGAAGCTGGTCCAGCCGCCCCAACTGCGTCGCAGCCGCCGCCAGGGCCGGCGCAAGCTCGGCCTGCGCCGCCCGCCAGGCCGCCGCATCGGCGACGTCGGGCGGCCCCTCGCGGCTTGCAGACGCTACCATCGTCATCCTTGCCCCTGCTCTGTGTTACCCGCAAAATATTGCAGATTTGCGGATTACCGGCAATCACGGGTGCAGAAGGCCCAGCCGCGGAAAGGCGGCCCTGTAGCGCCATGGCTGCCGGGTCAGCAGCCGATAGCCCCGGACCGCGGCATGGGCGCCGATGCACAGGTCGACCAGTCCCGCGCGGCCGTCACGGGCGGTGCCGGCGCGCAAGGCGCGCCCGGCCAGGAACGCCGCCGGCCAGGGCAGCGCCTCGCGCCGGAAAAGATCGCCCGGCAGCACCGCCTCCAGCGCCTCGATACGGCCAAGCGCCAGCGACAGTTCGGCAAGGATCAGCGGATTGACGATCAACCGCGCCCCCTGCCCCGCCGACAGCAGCGCCGCCGCCGCGGCCTTGCCGCAGCGAGGATGATCGGTGGCAATGTCGATCAGGATGTCGCTGTCGACCAGAACCGGGGTCATGGCCGGGTCAACGCCAGGATCTGTTCCGTGCTCAGCCCGGCATCGGCGCTGCCGCGCAGCCCCTCGATGGCGCGTTGCAGGCGCTGGTCCTGCACCATCGCCCCCTGCCCTGCGGCGACAACCCGCACCACGCCATCGGCGCCGATGACGAAATCGACCTCGGTCCCCGGCTGAAAGCCGGCGAAATCGCGAATGTGCTGGGGAATGGTAACCTGCCCCTTGCTGGTGATGCGCATGAAGTTCCTGCCCGGTATTACCTTCAGTATTACCAGGCAGGCGCACAACTGCAAGACCTTCCCCGCGGGGAAGTCAGTCCAGGCTTTCCAGCATCACCCGCACCGCCGCCTCCAGCCGGCGACGATCCACCGCGGTGAAATCGCGCGGCAGCCGGATCTCCAGCCGACCATTGGCGGCGGTGCATTTGGCATTGCCCTGCGGCCGCTCGATCTGGAACGTGGTCTTGGCCTTCCCCGCAGGGACGATCGGCGTCGCCGCGCGACCGGGCCGGGCCGGATCCTCGGTCTCGGCCCCCTGCCCGGCATAGCGGCGCAGGATGTCCAGCTCATCCTTGATGCTGCGGGTATCCCAGTCCTTCAGCTCGGCGCGGATGGCGGCCGCCGTGCCCGGAACCTCGTCCAGCCGCTGCGATAGCGCCAGGCCCAGGGCGCGCGGAATTTCGGCCGGATACATCAGCGCGCCATCCAGCGCCTCGACCAGGCGGATAAAGCTGCGAATGTAGCTGCGCTTTTGATAGCCTGCCGACTTGAACAGGATCGCCACCGCCTTTTCGGGATCATTCTCGGGCGTCAGCGGGTCCATGGCATAGTGCAGTGCCAGCTGCGCCATCTCGGCAAAGGATATGTCCTTGCGCACCAGGTTCTCATCCACCATCCGCCGATACAGCGCCTCGAGCGCCTCGCCCTTGGCGGCGATACCGGCGGGGATGCGGCCCCAGCGCTCGTGATCGCCGGTCTCTGCCAGCAGCTGACGATATGCGGAAAGCCGCCGCCAGCCCTGGATCAGTTCATACCGGCCCTCGCCCGCCGGCTCGACCCGGATCGGGTTCGACAAGCCGATATCCCGGATCGATTCGACCAGTTCGGCCAATTCGTAATCAGGCCCGGCAGCCCGGTCCCGGATCAGCTTGTGGGTATCGATCGCGTCCAAGGGCACCAGATCGGTGATCAGACCCGCGCGCTTGAGCCGCACATGCTCTTGCGCCAGCGCATCGTTTTCGGCGCGGATCTGCGCCTCAAGCCGGGCACGGTCACGGCTCGATTCAGCCGTCTCGGTGATCGCGGCGGCCATCGGCCCCCTGCGCGCCGGCGCATCCTTCCCCGCGGGGAAGTCGGGCTCGGCCGAAACGCCGTCGTCGGGCATCTCGATTTCAAACATGCGGCGTTTGCGGCTCATGCTTCACCCTCCAGCCGATCCCAGGCCCGGACCAGATGCGATTTGAACTCTTCATAGGCCTGATCGAAGGTTGCGCGCGCGCGTCGCCAGGTTCCCCGGGTCATTTCGCGATAATCGATCTCGTAGATCGAGGACAGGAAGCGCCCCGATTGCTCGACCGCCCGGGTCAGCTCGATCGGATGCTCGGCCATATGCTCGCCGAAAACCTGCTTGAAGGCGCCATACATGGCCTGATGCAATTCGTTCGACGGCTCATAGCGCGTCATCAGGAAGCGGATGTCGGCAAAGGCCTTGGGCAACTTGATCTTCCCCGTGGGGAAGTTCTCGAACCCATGCGACAGATCTTCAAGCGCCTCGGAAAGCTGCCCGATGAAACTGGTGGTCGAATCGTATTCCCAATACCCGGGGCCCGACGGAATATAGAGCATATCGGCCGCAAAGACCGCGTTCATCGACTGATAGCCGATCGCCGGCGGACAATCGAACAGGATCAGGTCATAGGCATCGTCCGCCAGGCTGTCGAGAAAGCGCGACACCGCACCGAAGAATGTCCATTCCGGGTTCAGGTGCCGATACTGGGCGCTGGCGAATTCCACGAAGGCGGCATTGGCGCAGCTGGGAATGATGTCGATCGTGGGCCAGGCGGTCTGCTTGATGAAATCGGCAGGCCGCAGCTTGCCCAGGCCCATGTCCCGGATCGAGGCCGGCAGCTTGCGCTGGGGCAGGGCGGTGCCCGACTCGGCCCCGCGCGAGGCCGCGTTCATGCGGTCGGTCTCGCGCTCGAGGTCGCGGGCCATGATCCCCCAGACGGTATGATCCTCGCCAACGTCGGTCAGTCCCATGCTGTGCGACAGGGTTGCCTGCGGATCGAAATCCACCACAAGGATACGATAGCCGTCCAGCGCAGCCGCATGGGCAAAGTGCAACGCCACCGTCGACTTGCCGGCGCCGCCCTTGAAATTGGCGATGGCGGCACGAAAGGCGCGCTTGCCTTCGGGCCTGAACGGCATCAGCGACTTGCGGTTGATCCTGATGCGGCGGCGCAGCTCGTTGATCTCCTCGAGCGAGAACCACCGCTGACGTCCATCCTCTTCGACTTCCCCGAGGGGAAGGTTCGGCTCGGCAGCAAGCTTGCCGCGAAAGGTCGACTGATTGATGCGGAAGATCAGTTCGGCCACCTCCCAGCTGGAGAACCGGCGCAGCGTCTTTTCGTTGGCAGGGCTGAAGGTCTGGCGCCGGATCCAGCTCTGCATCTTCAGCGATTGGGCCTGCAGTCGGGCGAGGTCTTGGTGCGTATACATCGAATGCCTGTATTTCTAGGACGCAGATTATCGTCGCTTTCCTATTTACGCCGGATTTGCACTTTTGGCAAAAGGCGTTTTGAATGAGAGTGCGAATAACAGGAAAGGCAGGAATTTCCGGCAATTCCGGACGATTCCCCTGGCGCGGCCGCGAATCGCTGTCATCGGGGAATTGGCAACGCAAAAGGGGACAGGTTCCGCCGCGGCCAGGCCGAATAGGGGACAAAAGTGCAAGATAGGGGGACAGTCAAAGCGTCCCCTTATACCGTTGATACCGATTTCCTTTCAGGTTTTCCGGACGGTCAAGAGCGTTTCCTGCAACCGGCTTGACAGAATCGCAAAACAGGACGCAAATAAGAGCCGGGCGATGAAAAGCGTTTGGACGGCACAAGATCCTCGGTCATCGTCCCGCGTCCGGCAGGACCGGATGTGCAATCACGGGCAGTAACAGGCATCCGGTCAGCCGGAGGCAGGAGCAGTCATGCAAGCGATCCGCGCCGTCGGCCGTGAGGCCGGGGCCAAGAAATACGACCTGCTGTCGGCCATGATGGCGCATGCCCTGGCTGCCGACAAGCATCGTCAGCGCATGGTCTTGCGGCTGATGGCGCTGATCACCAGCCGCTACAACTGGCAACGCGACGAACTTTGCGTGGGCCAGCGCGAGATTGCACGCCTGTGGTCGGTCGACGAACGCACCGTCAAGCGCGAGATGGCCAGGCTGCGCGCGATCGGCTGGATCGAGGTAAAGCAGGCGGGCGCGCGGGGCAGGGTGTCGGTGCTGGGGCTGAACATTGCCCGCATCCTGACCGATACGCGGGCGCAATGGGATCTGGTCGGCCCCGATTTCGTCGCCCGCATGTCCGGGGCGACCGCCGCACCCGAAACCAATGTGGTGCCGTTGCACCGGCCTGAAGCTGCACCGGCCAGCGGTGCCTGGGCGAAGCTGCGCGCGCGGCTGGCGGCCGAGGATCCGGCGCTGCATGACGCCTGGCTTGCGGGGCTGATCGATGCCGGCGTGAGCGATGGCTGTCTGACGCTGTTCGCGCCGACACGCTTTCACGCCGCCTATGTCCAGACCCATCTGGCCGAAAGGCTGCGTCTGGATCTGCGTCGGCTTGATGCCACGATCACGCGATTGCGGATCATGACCCCCTAGGCACGGGAACCCGCCCGTGCCCGTCCGGGTTTGCCGGGGCAGGGAGGGGGATGTCATGGCAACCGGAAGCGAATGCTGGGACAGCGCCCATGCCGACAGGTTCGCGCTGATCGTCGATGCCGATGACTATTTTCGCCATCTGCGGGCGGCCATGTTGCAGGCGCGCCACAGCATCATGCTGATCGCCTGGGATTTCGACGCCCGCATTCGGCTGGGCGAGCCGGGTGACGACGGGCCGGAACGGCTGGGTGATTTCCTGCTGTGGCTGGCCGATCGCCGCCCGGGTCTGCAGATCCGGCTGCTGCGCTGGGACACCGGGGCGCTGAAGGCGATGTTCCGGGGCAACACGCTATGGACGGTGCTGCGGTGGAAGGCGCATCGCCAGATCACCTTGAAGCTGGACGGCGCACATCCTCTGGCCAGTTCGCATCACCAGAAGATCGTGGTGATCGATGAATCCCTGGCGTTCTGCGGCGGCATCGACATGACCATCGACCGCTGGGACACGCGCGCGCATCTTGACGACGACCCGCGCCGGGTCAGCCCCGGCGGGCGGCGTCATGGCCCCTGGCACGACGCCACCGCCGCCTGCGACGGCGCCGCCGCGCGCCTCCTGGGCCAGCTGGCGCGCGAGCGCTGGCAGAAGGCGACCGGACAGGCGCTGCCCGAGGTGCCGCCCGGCAACGACCCCTGGCCCGAGGCTCTGGCTGCGGACCTGCACGGCGCGCAATTGCAGGTCGCGCGCACCTTGCCTGCCATGCCCGACTGTGACGGGGTGCATGAAATCGAGGCGGCCTATGTCGGCATGATCGCCCGTGCCCGTCAGCATATCTATGCGGAAAACCAGTATTTCGCCTCGCGCCGGATCGCGCGGGCGATCGCGGAACGGCTGGTCGAGCCGGACCCCCCCGAAATCGTCATCGTCAATCCGCTGTCCGCCACCGGCTGGCTGGAGCCGCTGGCCATGGATACCGCACGGGCGCGGCTGGTGCAGGCGCTGCAACGGCTGGATCATCGCGGGCGGCTGCGGATCTATCATCCCCAGACCAGGGGCGGCATCCCCAGACCAGGGGCGGCGCGGCGATCTATGTGCATTCCAAGCTCATGGTGGTGGATGGGCAGGTGCTGCGGGTGGGGTCGTCCAATTTCAACAACCGCTCGCTGCGGCTCGACAGCGAATGCGATCTGGTGCTGACGGCGGCGGATGCGGGGCAGGCGGCCCGCGTTGCGGCGCTGCGCGACGATCTGTTGGCCGAACATCTGGGCTGCGCCCCCGACGAGGTCACCCGCACGCTTGCGCGCACCGGATCGCTGATCGCCACCATCGAGACGCTGCGCGGCGCCGGCCGGACGCTGGTGCCCTATCAGCTGCCGGTGCTGAGCGGGCTGGAACAATGGCTGGCCGATAACGAGATCCTGGACCCGAACGGCCCTGACGAGATGTTCGAGCCCCTGCACCGGCGCGGGCTGTTCAAGGGCTGGGACCGGATCGAGGCGCGCTGGCGCCAGCGCCGCGCTGCCATCCGGCGCGACCGTTACCCGGGCTAGGGCGGCAGCAACCCGCCCAGCACCGCCAGCGCCCCCGCCAGGTCGAGGTCGTGATCGAAGCGGCCTTCGTGCAGAAAGATCAGCGTCTGGGCGATGACCACCGGATTGTTCATCATGAAGGTGTGGCTGGCGTGGACGGTGACATGATCGCGCATGCCGGGCAGGCGCGTGCTTTCGACCGAGACCTTGCCGTCGTTGGGTCCGTCGAAGCCAAGGGACAGCAGCGGGTTCAGCGACACGTCGCCGGCGATGATGCCCAGGTCGTAATCGGCATCTGGCAGGCGGTTGGGCAGGCTGTCGGCGCCGGTGCCCAACTGCTGGCCGGCGGGGCCGTTCAGCGCTTCGAACAGCGCAAGCCCGCCCAGATGATCGACAAGCTCCGAGCCGCGATTGGGGGGCGCCAGCATCACCACCCGGCCCAGGCCGGGATCGCTTCGGCCGGCCAGCCAGGCCCGCAGCAGGATGCCGCCCATGGAATGGGTGACGAAATGGTGCCGGCCCGGCCCGCAGCGGGCGACGGCGCGATCGACATGGGTCAGATGCGCCTCGACCGGGGCCTGGGTCGAGGGGTAGCTGTCGCCGACCACCCGATAGCCTGCCGCCGCCAGTGCGCTTTCCATGACCGTGAACGAAGCCTCGGTGCGCGCCAGCCCGTGCAGCAGCACCACGCAGTCCTGCGCCGTGGCCGGGGCGGGGAGCAGCGACAGAATGGAAAGCAACAGCCGTTTCATACTGGGTCAGGATGCCTCTGGGGCGGCGGCTGTCAACGGCCGGGCAGGGCGCGCCTGGTCACGCTTTCGACGGCCGCCGCGAAGGCAGGCATGCGGGGACGGCGCGATGCACTCCCTTCCCATGAGAAGGGTTTGCAGGCGGCGCAGATGCCGACGGGCCGACCTTCGGCCCAGCCCGCCGGCTCTGTTCAAATGCGGGGCTGTGGGCCCCGGCTGCTTTCGACCTGTGGCCGCTGGCGATGGCTTGTCAGACAGCCCTCCACGCGGCGGCGCACAGGATGATGGAATGCGGGTTCAAAATTGCCAGACGTGAAAGCCATATGCCACATGGTGGCGGGAATGGTTCATGTTATCCTGTCAGGCGTGAAAGGGATGTGAATCCGCCCCTCCTGCGCCCTGGGCCAGATCGAGGCTTGAATTCGTTGGTGATTTGAACAAAACATCCGCCGAACCCGAACTAGCCCGCGCAGTCGAACTGCCGCAAAGGATGCCGATGCAGCTGATCCCGGACCTGCTGGACATTCTGGATGCGGTGCGTCTGCGCAAGGGTCGGGCGCTGCTGTTCTTTCTGATCGCAGATCGGGCGCCGGTGCATCGCACGGAAAAGGTCACCGACCTGTTCTGGCAGAATTCGGACGAACAGAGGGCTGCGGCCTCGTATCGGCAGGCGGTCAAGCACATCCGCCGCGCGATGGAGAACCGTCCCGGCATCGCGCTGGAAACCAGCGCGGGGGAAATCGCGCTGCGCCTGCCGCGCGCCTTTGATCTGGCGCAGGAACTGGCGGCGCTGATCGATGATCCGGGCTGGGATACCGGCCGGGGCGGTCAGATCCGGTTGATGATCGACCAGACCGTGCAGCTTGAAGGCATCAGCGCGTCGTTCGACAGCTGGCTGGCGATCACCCGCGCGACGCTGCTGGCCGGGTTGCGCCAGGTTCTGGACGCGCGCCTGGCCGATCTGGGCGGCCGCGACCCCGAGGCGCAGCGGGCGCTGGCCGAGTTTGCCGTGGCGCTGGAACCTGCCAACGAAAACGTCACCCGGCTGCTGATGCGGCTGGACTGGCAGGCCGGCCGGCCCACCCGCGCCATCGAACGCTACAATACGCTTTATGCGCATCTGGATGAAGCCTTCGACCAGGAGCCCGAGGCCGAGACCGTCGAACTGCTGGCGGCGATCAAGCTGGACCCGGCCGGTGGCGGGCGGCAGGCGCCCCAGGGCGACCGGCCGCCACAGATCAGCCTGTCGGTGGCGTTGCAGGATCCGATCGGCGATGCCGGCGATCTGGGCAGCCTGACCAATGTGCTGTTCGCCGATCTGCGCATGCGCATGGGGCGGTTCCGGGAATGGTGGGTGGTCGAGCCCGACGCGGCCCAGCAGGCGCAGGTGCGCATCCTGCTGCGACCGTTCTATCTGGACGGCGGCTTGCGGCTGTTCGTCGAGGTTCTGGGCGGGCAGGGCGGTCATCTGGTCTGGTCGGAATGGATCGAGCAGCCGCAGAACGACTGGGAGCACAAGGCGCGGCTGCTGCTGTCGAATATCGCCAACACGCTGTCGGTCGTCGTGTCGGACCGGTCGCTGTCGGATTCGGGGTCGGATGTCTATGACAGCTGGTTGCGGGCGCAGGCGCTGCTGGACAGCTGGTCGCCCGAGACCGAGGCCGAGGCCATCGGTATCCTGCGCCAGATCACCCAGCGCACGCCGCCCTTCGGCCCCGCCCATGCGGAACTGGCCGGCGCGCTGAACGTGCGCCATGTGCTGCTGCCCGGCACCTTCCAGACCGAGGAGATCAAGCGCGACGCCATGCACCATGCCATCGTCGCGGTTTCGGCCGATCCGCTGGACACGCGCGCGCATCGCGTGCTGGCCTGGTGTTTCTGCCACATGGGCTATTTCGACCTGGCCGAGTTCCATTTCGACCAGGCGCTGACGCTGAACCGCAGCAATGCGCTGACGGTGGCATCCTGCGCGCTGGGGTTTGCCTTTTCCGGCGATCTTGGCAAGGCCGCCGCGCTGGTGGCCGAGGCGAAAAGTCACGCCCGCGTGCTGGAACCCTATCACTGGATCTATCTGGCCGCAGCCGATTACCTGTGCGGCAACCATGCCGCCGCGGCCGAACAATGCGCCGCGGGCAGCGGCCTGATGCCCACCGTCGGCGGCTGGCACTGCGCCGCCTTGTGGCAACTGGGCCGCGCCGAGCAGGCGGCACAGTGTCTGGATGCCTTTCTGCAACAGTTGCGGGGCCAGTGGCAGGGCAAGCCCGATCCGACCGATCAGGACATTCTGGACTGGTTCCTGTCGATCTTTCCGCTTCGGCATGAGGAGCAGCGCCGCGATCTGGCCGAGGTTCTGGCGCAGGTCGCCGCCTGGCGTGGGGGGCGGCTGGCATCCTGAAGCCGGCGCATCTTAGCGATGCATCCGCGCCTGGCGCGACAGCGCACGGATTTCGCGCACCCGCGCCGCATTGTCGGGGGCAAGTGTGCCATCCGCCATCAGCAGGTTGTTTTCAAAGCCCACGCGCATCTTGCCGCCCAGGGCCTGTGCTGCGGCAAGGCATGCGGTTTCCTGACGGCCAAAGGCGCAGACCGCCCAATCCGTTGCCAGCCCAGCCTGCATGGCGGCG
The DNA here is from genome assembly GCF_009696685.2 of Paracoccus sp. SMMA_5_TC. Lineage (NCBI taxonomy): Bacteria > Pseudomonadati > Pseudomonadota > Alphaproteobacteria > Rhodobacterales > Paracoccaceae > Paracoccus > Paracoccus sp. SMMA_5_TC. The sequence goes on along the minus strand of NZ_CP102356.1, from coordinate 28,354 downwards.
GTCAGGAACGGCTTCAGCATGGCGGGGTGCGATTGCATGTCGCTGCTGTAGCGGCCAAGCACGTAGAGAACACAGACCCGCTGGTGCGGGGGCGGCGCGGGAATGATTCCGCGCCCCAGCAAGTCCGCCAGCGTGCGAAGCTGATCGGGCGCATAGAGGATATGTTGCAGCGCCACGCCTGCCTCGGCCAGGGCATGATAGCTGTGCCGCGCCGCGTCGTGTTCGCCATCGGCCAGCATTTCCGACAGGGCGACCGACACCCCTTCGGGCAGCGGTCCGGGCGACGACAGCAGCGCCTGCAACAGTGCGCGCTGCGCGGGCGGGTCGTAGCGGCCTGCGGCCTCGGTCGTCAGCTGCACCGGCATGTCGGAGAGTTGCCGCGCCATTTCCGTCAGCAACTCGCGGTAAAGCCCGGCATCCAGAACATGCAGCCCGTCGGCGTCGCGCGTATGCGCATGAATGGCCCCCGCGCCGGCCATGGCGCAGGCGCGGGCCGTCTCGACGATCTCGGTCAGGGTAAGCGGCAGGGCAGGGTGGTCGGTCTTGCCCAGACGCGCCCCATTCGGAGCCACCATGATCGGCGGCAGAACCGCAAGACGGCTCATGCCGCCCGCACCCCGGCCTCTACGGCTTTCAGCGCCTGGTCCAGTGCCAGCGCGAGCTTGTCGGTCAGTTCGCCGATCTGTGCCGAGCTGATGATGAAGGGCGGTGCCAGCAGGATGTGATCGCCCCGCTGGCCGTCGATGGTGCCCCCCATCGGATAACAGATCAGCCCTGCCTGCATCGCTTGTGCCTTTACCTGCGCATGCAGCCGGTGGCGAGAGTCGAAGGGCGCGCCGCTGTCGCGATCTGCCACCAGTTCCAGACCACGGAACAGGCCGCGCCCGCGGATGTCGCCGACATGCGGATGCTGCCCGAAGCGGTCGCGCAGCGCTTCGTCGAGCTCTGCCCCCATCTGACGCACCCGCGCCAGCAGGTCGCGATCCCGGATCGCCCGCAGCACCGCCCCGGCCGCGGCGGCCGCAAGGGCGTGGCCCATGTAGGTATGGCCGTGCTGGAAAAAGCCGGAACCTTCGGCGATGGCCGCATAGATATGGCGCGCGGTCAGCAACGCGCCGATCGGCTGATAACCCGCCCCCAAACCCTTGGCGATGGTGATCATGTCCGGCACGACCCCGTCATGCGCGCAGGCATAAAGCTGGCCCGTCCGGCCCATGCCGCACATCACCTCGTCGAGGATCAGCAGGATGCCGTGCCGGTCGCAGATCTCGCGAATGCGGCGGAAATATCCCGGCACCGCGGGCACGGCCCCCATTGTCGCCCCCACCACCGGCTCGGCCACAAAGGCCATCACGGTTTCGGGGCCCAGACGAAGGATTTCGGCCTCGAGCTCGTCGGCGACGCGCTGGCCGTAGGCCTCGGGCGTCTCGTCGGGGTGGCGGTCGCGATATTCGTAGCACGGCGCGATCAGGCTGGTCTGGATCAGCAGCGGCGCGAACTGTGCCCGGCGCCAGGCATTTCCCCCCGCCGCCAGCGCCCCCAGGGTATTGCCGTGATAGCTTTGGCGGCGTGCGATGACGCGGTGGCGGTCGGGTTGGCCGATTTCGGTGAAATACTGCCGCGCCAGCTTCAGCGCCGCCTCGACCGCTTCGGAGCCGCCCGAGACCAGATAGACCCGGTCGATTCCTGGAGGTGCATCGGCGATCAGCAGATCAGCCAGTTCCTCTGCCGCATCGGTGGTGAAAAAACCGGTATGGGCAAAGGCCAGCCGATCCAGCTGGGCATGAATCGCGGCGCGCACCTCGGGGTCGGAATGGCCCAGACAGGACACCGCCGCCCCGCCCGAACCGTCCAGATAGCGCCGGCCCGCGGCATCGATGATATAGCAGCCATCGCCAGCTACGGCGGCAGGCAGGGTGCCGCGGGTGCTGCGGCCGAAGATGTGGTCTGCCATCGGATCAGCCCCTGACGACATAGACCGAACAGTTGGCGTGACGCACGACCCGCGCCGCGTTCGGCCCCAGAAGGTAATCCCGCAGCGCCGGCCGATTTGCGCCGATGACGATGACATCGACCGCCAGCTTGTCGGCCGCGCGCAGGATCTCGTCATAGATGGTGCCATGCAGCACATGGGGATGGAATTCGACCCCGTCGGGAACATGGGCCGCCGTCCAGTCAGACAGCGCCTTGCCCAAGGCCTTCAGCGCCTCTTTCTCGTAATCCTTGCGAAAATAGCCGCCGACCTGTGACAGGCCGAAATCGGGAAAGACGCTGACGACATGCAGCACGCCTTGCGGGCCCAGCAAGGTGAGGGCCTCGGCCAGAGGACGGGCAGTGCCCTTGGGGTCGCCAAGGTCGATGGGCAGCAGGATCTTGCGGGACATCATGACACCTTCAGAAGGCAGGTTTGGTCTGGCGGCGGCGCTGGAACATGATCACCACGCCCAGCAGCAGCAGCGCGGGCAGGTAGAACACTTCCTGCCGCATGCGATCGGCGGGATACTGCACCTCGACGATTTCGACCGGCGTGTCGCCGTAGAAATCGAAGGATTGCAGCGCGGTCGAAAAGCGCGTCGCCGGCATCGGCTCTTCCATCGTCATGCGCCCGTCTTGAGGCATCAGCAGCAGGCCGGTGGCCGCCAGGCGCTGATCGGGCGGCGTGTCATCGACGTCAAGCACCAGCGTGGTCTGGCGCGGCTTGCCGGTGGTGAAATCCGGCCCTGCCACCAGCAGTCGCAGATATTCGCCCGGTTCCGCCTCGGTCAGATGCGCCTCGAGCTCGGTGCCGGGGCCAGCAGCATAGGGGGGCTGCAACCGGTCCAGCCAGAAATTCGGCACGAACAGGGTAAAGGCCACCAGCAGCAGCGCCGCGCTTTCCCACAGCCTGTTGCGGGTCAGGAAATAGCCCTGGGTCGCGGCGGCAAACAGCAGCATGGCGATGGTGGCGACCACAAAGACCTTGAGCGCCATCAGCAATCCGGCCGCCGTCCCCAGATCGATGCCGTAAAGGATCAACGCCGGGTTATAGATGAACAGGAAGGGCAGGGCGACGGTGCGCAGGCTGTAGAAAAAGGCGGTAAAGCCGGTCTTGATGGGATCGCCGCCCGAAACCGCGGCGGCGGCAAAGCTGGCCAGACCCACGGGCGGGGTGACATCGGCCATGATCCCGAAATAGAACACGAACAGATGCGCCGCGATCAGCGGCACGATCATCCCCTGCTGGGCGCCCAGCGACACCACCACCGTGGCCATCAGCGAGGACACCACGATGTAATTGGCGGTGGTGGGCAGGCCAAGCCCCAGGATCAGCGAAAACACCCCGACCAGCAGAAGCATCAAGAACAGATTGCCCATGGACAGGTATTCGACCAGCCCTGCCAGTTCGGTGCCGATGGGGGTGCGCGTCACCGTCGCCACGATGATGCCGGCGGCGCCGGTCGCCACGGCAATGCCGATCATGTTGCGCGCACCGGCGATCAATCCCTCGATCAGATCGTCAAAGCCGGCGCGAAATGCCCCGCCCAGATCGCCCTGACCACGCATCAGGGCCTTGATGGGCCGCTGTGTCAGCAGGATGATCATCATCACCAGCACCGCATAGAAGGCGGATTTCGCCGGGGACTGGCGCTCGACCATCAGATACCAGACCAGCACCAGGATCGGCAGCAGGAAATGCAGGCCCCTGGGCACGACATCAGCCATGCGGGGCAGCACGATTTCCTTGGCATGCGGGTCGTCGGGTTCCAGCTCGTCCCGGGCGGCGGCAACCCGCAGTGCCGCCAGATACAGCGCCGTTACCGCCCCGATCAGCACCCAGGGCGCGATGCCCGGGGCGCTGGCGCGCAGCAGGTCGACGCCCTTGATCGCGGCATAGAAAACCGCGCCCGCTATCACGAACCCCACAAAGACCTTGAGCAGCATCGCCAGCAGCGACCGCGACGGGCCTAGCGCGGGCATGTCGTTCTTCAGCGCCTCCAGATGAACGATATAGACCAGCGCGATATAGCTGATGACAGCCGGGATGAAGGCGTGGGTGATGACCTCGATATAGGATATGCCGATGAACTCGACCATCAGGAATGCGGCTGCACCCATCACCGGCGGCATGATCTGACCGTTCACCGAGCTTGAGACCTCGACCGCGCCGGCCTTTTCGGCGGTAAAGCCCACCCGCTTCATCAGCGGGATCGTGAAGGTTCCGGTCGTCACCACATTGGCGATGGATGAACCCGAAATCAGCCCTGTCGCGGCAGAGCCGACGACCGCTGCCTTGGCCGGTCCGCCGCGCAGATGACCCAGGCCCGCGAAAGCCATCTTGATGAAGTAATTGCCGGCACCGGCCTTGTCGAGCAGCGAGCCGAACAGCACGAACAGAAAGACGAAGGCCGCCGACACGCCCAGCGGAATGCCGAACACGCCCTCGGTGCTCAGCCATTGCGTGTTGACGATCGAGCCGAAGGCGCGGCCCTGATGCGCGATCAGATCGGGGATCAGCCAGCCCTGGCCGAAATAGCTGTAGGCCAGAAAGATCGCCGCCACCACCGTCAGCGCCGGTCCCAATGAGCGGCGACTGGCCTCGAGCAGGATGACGATGCCGATGGTGCCGATCCATATCTGGGTCTGGGTCGGCAGGCCCGAGCGTGCCGTTGCCGCGATGTCCCGCGCGAACCAGAAGATGTAGAGCGCGCAAAAGGCCCCCAGCCCGGCCAGCACCCAGTCATAGATCGGCACGTGATCGCGCGGCGCGGCCTTGCCGGCAGGGTAACACAGGAAGGCCAGCGCCAGCGCCAGCGCCAGATGCATGGGGCGCACCTGATCGGCCCCCAGAATGGTGACAAACGGCAGCTTTCCGAACCAGAACTGCGGCTCGGCGACCCAGACCTGGAACAGCGACCAGAACAGCGCCAATCCGGCAATCAGCAGCGCCACGGCACGGCTGCGCGGTGCACGTGCGCCACTGTCGGTCTGTTCGACCAGATCCTGCAATTCCTCGTCCGAAAACGCGCGTCGCCCGCCGGTCTTGTCGCTGTCGGCCATGGCCTGTCGCCCCCCTCCTGCTTGCATTCGCGCCGGATTGTCGCGGCCGTCGCGGCCCTCGCGCCCGGGGCGCGGCCGGCGCGCCGGCCCCGGGTGTCGGCACAGGATCAGTTCAGCATGCCCTTTTCACGGAAATAGCGCGCAGCGCCGTCGTGCAGGGGCGCGGTGTTGCCTTCGGTCACCATCTGTTCGGGCACCAGGTTTTCCAGCGCCGGATGCAGCGTCTTGAACTGGTCGAAGTTCTCGAAGATGGCCTTGGTGACCTGATAGACGACCTCCTCGGGCACGGCGGCCGAGGTAACGAAGGTCGCGCCCACGCCGAAGGTGGTGGTGTCGGTATCGGTGCCGCGATACATGCCGCCCGGGATGGTCGCGATCCGGTAATAGGGGTTTTCCTTGACCAGGGCGTCGATGGCATCGCCGGTCACATTGACCAGCACGGTGTCGCAGGCGGTTGTCGCCTCCTGGATGGCGCCAGAGGGGTGACCGACGGTATAGACCATCGCATCGACATTGTTGTCGCACAGCGCTGCCGCCTGCTCGGCCGGCGGCAATTCCGAGGCGACGGCGAAATCGGCGGTCGTCCAGCCCATGGCCTTCAGCACCACATCCATGGTGGCGCGCTGGCCCGAACCCGGGTTGCCGATGTTGACCCGCTTGCCCTTCAGATCCTCGAAGTTCTTGACGTTGGCATCGGCGCGGGCGACGACGGTGAAAGGTTCGGGGTGCAGGGAAAAGACGGCGCGCAGATCCTCGAAGGGGCCGGCACTGGCGAATTCTCCGCTGCCCTTGTAGGCGTGGAACTGGATGTCGGATTGCGCCACGCCGAACTGCATTTCGCCCGAGCGGATGGCGTTGACGTTGAACACCGAGCCGCCGGTGGATTCGACGCCGCAGCGGATGCCATGCTGCGCGCGGTCGCGGTTCACAAGCCGGCAGATGGCGCCGCCGGTCGGGTAATAGACGCCGGTGACGCCGCCGGTCCCGATCGAGATGAAGGTTTCCTGCGCCATGGCGCCGGTGCCGATGAAGATGGCCGCTGCCGCCGCCGCGGCCGTCCAGATCCTGGTCATGCGTTGCTCCCTTGTTGAAACGGCTTGTGCCCGGTCGGGCCGAGGCTTCGGCCAGGGACCGCGCGGGCCTTATGGTTCCAGTTGAAACATTCGTATCGCTTATGTCAAATTGAATTACGTTTGTGTCGCCGGATTTCCCGGGGCGACCGGACGGGAATGGATGACACCATGGCCAGCGCGAATGCCCTGCGTATCGAGGATATTGCCGCCCGCTTTGCGATGCAGGCCAAGGGGCCGCCCGGCGGCATGCGCACCGTGGCCGCATGGCTGGCCGAGCGCCCCGAGGAACTGGCGTTTCATACGGTGCGCGGTCTGGCCGAACGGCTGGGCTGTGATCCGGGCAGCGTCATGCGCTGTGTCCGCGCGGCCGGATTCGGCGGCTATGCCGAGGCGCGCGAATCCGTTCGCAACCTGCTGCGCCTGGATTATCAGGGATATCGGCCCAGGGTCGAGGCGCTGCGCGATATCGGCGGGAACCGTTTGCTCGACGTGCTGCAACAGGCGGCCGGGCAGAATCTGGACCGGGTCTTTTCCAGCCCCCTGCGCGCCGAGATCGAGGCACTGGCGCCCGATCTGCTGGCGGCGCGCAGGGTGTTCTGCGTGGGGGTGCGCATGGCCTATGCGCTGGCGCATCTCTTCACCTATCGCGGTGCGATCGCCCATGCCAACATCCAGCCTGCACCCAATCAGCCGGGGCTGATCCTGGATCAGTTGATCGACACCGGGCCGCAGGACATCGTGCTGGTGATTTCCTTTGCGCATTATTCTGATGAAACGCTGCGTGCCGCGCGGGTGGCGCGCGCGCGCAAGGCGCGTGTGGTGGCCATCACCGACCGCGCCGATTCGCCCCTGGCCGAGGGGGCCTGGCGGGTGCTGCGCGCACCGGTCGAGGGGCCGCATGTGATGCATTCCTTGATCGGGGCGGCAACGATCATCGAAACCCTGCTGGAACTGATGCTGGCGCAGGATCCCGGCGCGGCCGAGCGCATGGAAGGCTTCGAGCGCAGCCTGCTCGAGTTCGGGGCCTATGCCGCGGCCGTTCCCGGGGCCGCAGTGCGTCGCCGACCGCGCCGCCGGGGCTGAGCCGGCGCCAGCTTCTGCCCGTGCGTCAGGCCGGGGGATCGCCGGGCGTGGTTTCGGCCGCAAGAGGTGCTGCGCCGATCAGCTGATCGCGCAGGCTGCCCGAAGCCACCGGCGGCAGGTCGAAATTCAGCCCCGATTCCAGATGGCGCAGATGCTCGTCGGTCAGGCGCAGCAGCAGCTCTTCGTCACGGGCCATCAACGCATCGACGATGCCGTCATGTTCGTCGCAATGGGCACAGGAATGTTCGGCGCTGGGATACATGCCCAGGATCAGCGTGCTGCGCATGGTCAGTTCGGCCAGGAACCTTTCCAGCACGCGATTGCCGGACAGCCGCGCCAGATACATGTGGAACTGCTGGGACAGGCGCAGTTCGGTGGGCTTGTCGCGGCGGGCCCGCGCCTCGGCCTCGGCGGCGATGTTGTCGCGCAGATAGGTGATGTCGGCGTCGGTGACGCGGCGGACCGCCTGGCGCGCGATGGTGCGCTCGATGGCGCGGCGGGCCTGAAACACGTCGCGGGCCTCTTGCGCCGAGGGCGTCACGACGAAAGCACCGCGATTGGGGCGCAGTTCCACCACCTGCTTGGCCGCCAGCGAGGCCAGGGCACGGCGGACATTGGCGCGGTTGCAGTTGAAAAGCTCGCTCAACGCCTGTTCGCCCAGCTTGGCCCCGGCGCGCAGACGCTGTTCGGAAATCGCTTTCAGGACCGCATCGACAATCTGGCTTTCGGGCTGGGCGTCCATGCGCGGGAGTCTTCTTTCTGATTGGCCCGCGGAAATTATCGGCAAAAGCCGGTCCCGGCAACCACCCCACAGAATCGTTGACGTGTTAACAAAACATGTTAACAATTTATGTTAACAGGAATGGAGGTAGTTGTGCAGATCCTGGTCGTCAACCCGAACTCGACCCAATCCATGACCGACAAGATCGTCGAGGCTGCGCGCGCTGTCGCCAGCCCCGGCACGGTCATCCACGGCGCGACTGCCGCAGGCGCGCCCGCGAGCATCGAGGGACATTATGATGAGGCGATGTCGCTGCCCGGTCTGTTGGCGCGGGTGCGCGAGGCCGAGGCCCAGGGCATCGATGGCATCGTCGTCGCCTGTTTCGACGACCCCGGCATCGCCGCCTGCCGCGAGCTGGCCACCGGTCCGGTGCTGGGCATCTGCGAGGCCGCGGTAAAGGCCGCCAGCATGCTGTCCACGTCCTTTTCGGTGGTCACCACGCTGCCGCGATCGGTGCCGGTGATCGAACACCTGATCCACGGCTATGGCCTGTCGCATCAGTGCCGCCGCGTGCGCTCGGCCGCCATTCCGGTCCTGGCGCTGGAAGAGCCGGGCTCGAACGCCCGCATCAAGGTGCGCGACGAAATCCTGTGCGCCATCCGCGAGGACCGTTGCGAGGCGGTGGTGCTGGGCTGCGCCGGCATGGCCGACCTGACCGCATGGCTCAGCGAGGAGACCGGTATCCCGGTGATCGACGGCGTCAGCGTCGCCACCCGCATGATCGAGGCGCTGGTCGGGGCCGGCCTCAGGACCAGCAAGATCAACGCCTACGCTTTCCCCAACCGGAAATAGGCCATCAGTTTCAAGGGAGGAGAACATGACCATGACCACAGACCAGACGCTGGCCGCGACCGGCGACGGCGCGCACAAGGCGGTCGGCGAAGAAAGCCTTGCGCCGCAACAGACCCGGATCATGGACCCCTGGTCCTATCTGTTCGCCTGGCTGGGCGGCTGCGTGTCGATCGGCACCTTCACCATCGGCTCTGGCCTGGTCGGCACGCTGAACCTGTTGCAGACCTTTGTGGCCATCGCCATCGGCTGCACTGTCATCGGTGTGGCGCTGATGATCAACGGCCAGGCCGGACACAAATACGGCATCCCCTTCATGGTTCAGGCGCGGTCGGCCTTTGGCTTTACCGGCACGCGGATTCCGGCGCTGGTGCGGTCGGTGCCGGCGATCGTCTGGTTCGGCTTTCAAAGCTGGATCGGCGCCGGGGCGCTGAACCTGGTGTCGGACACGCTGTTTGGCTATTCCAACATCTGGGTATTCTTCGTCGGCTTTCAGGCGCTGCAGATCGGCCTGTCGGTGCTGGGCTTTCACGGCATCAAATGGCTGGAGAACATCGGTTCGGTGTTCATCATCGGCTCGCTGATCTACATGTTCTTCAGCGTCATCAACAAATACGGCGCGGAAATCAGCGCCAACCTGATCAATGTCGAAGGCACCTGGGGCGCGCCGTTCTGGGGGGCGACCATGCTGTTTCTGGGCATCTATTCGACGATGATGCTGAACGTTTCGGACTATTCGCGCGAATTGCGCAAGGATGTCGGACCGGTGCGGCAGGTGGTGATCTATGCCAATTCGATCCTGCCGGCCACGCTGTTCATGGGGCTGATCGGGCTGATGGTGTCGGGCGCCACCGGCGAGGTCGATCCGATCAAGGTGTTTTCCAGCGCCGTGGACAACAAGCTGCTGCTGGTGGTGACGCTGCTGTTCATCGCCTTTGCGCAGGTCACGACCAACATCCTGAACAACGTCGTGCCGCCGGCCTATGCGCTGATGGATGTGTTCAAGGTGAACTTCAAGACCTCGGCGGTGATCGTCGGCCTGCTGGCGTTCGGCACCTTCCCGTGGGAACTGGTCAAGGATGAATCCGCCGCCGGTCTGAACCTGTTCATCCGCACCTATTCCGCCTTCCTGGGGCCGATCTTCGCGATCCTGGTGGTCGATTACTTCATCCTGCGCAAGCAGCAGCTGAATCTGGACAAGCTTTATGATCCCGAGGGACCGTATCGCGGCGTCAATATGGCCGCCGTCATCGCCATGGCAACCGGGGTGGTGTTTGCGCTGATCTTTTCGGGGATCTCGTGGTATGCCAGCCTGCTGCCCGCCGGGATCGTATATTATGTGCTGATGCATCGCCTGCCGTCGGCACAGCGTTTCCGCGAGAACTGAGGCGGCCATGGCCTTGATTTCCCGTGCCCGCGCCCTGGCCATGGCGGCCGGCTGTTCCCTGGCCCTGCTTTCGGGGCAGGGCGTCGCCCGGGACGCGGTGCCCATCATCGTCCTGATCAACCCGAACTCGAACGAGGAGGCGACGCGCGCCATGACCGAACTGGCCCAGGCCGCCGTCGGGGATGCAGCGCTCGTTCAGGGCCACAGCAATGCCGGAGCACCGGCGCTGCTGACCACGCCGCAGGACATGGCGGATGCCATCCCGGGCGTGGTGCGGATCGGGACCGAGGTTTCGGCGGACCCGCGCGTCAAGGCGCTGATCGTGTCGGCCTTCAGCGATCCCGGGCTGCCGGAATTGCGCGCGGCCGTCCGGATCCCGGTCCTTGGCATCGGCGAGGAGGTGTTTCATGAGGCCGCCCGCAACGGCCGCCCCTTTGGCATCGTGACGGTCACGCCCGACGAAAAGCTGGTCGCATCGTTCCGCGACAAGGCCGAATCGCTGGGCTATGGGGCGCAGTATCGGGGCGTGCGGGTGACGCCGGGCGACCCCAAGCTTCTGGTCAGGGATCCGGCGCTGCTGGATGCCGCCCTGGCCGAGGCGGCGCGCCAGTCGATCACCCGGGACGGTGCACAGGCGGTCATCATGGGCGGGGGGCCGCTCTCGGCCTCGGCCATCCGCCTGCAGCCGCAGTTCGATCAGCCGCTGGTCGTGGCGGTCACGGCGGCTGCCCGCGCCGCCCTGGCAAAGCTGGCACCGGAAAACCCGCAGCACTGACACCTGACCCTCGCATCGGGCCGTTTCGCCCGGTGCGGGGGTATTTCCCTGCGGCGCATCATCGCGCCGGGCCGAAACGGGTTGCCGTCCCGTGACCGGCGTGGTTTTCAATATGCAGGATCACGACGCGGCGAGGGAGGCAGATGGATCTTGCCGTCATGACCGATGCTCTGGGCGATCTGCCAAGCGCAGCGCTGCTGGGGCTGTTTGTCGGGGTGCTGTTCGGTGCTGCTGCCCAGCGTTCGGCCTTTTGTCTGCGTGCCGCAACGGTGGAATTCGCCCGCGGCCAGTTGGGGCCGCGGCTGGCGGTGTGGCTGCTGGCGTTTTCATCGGCGCTGATCTGGGTGCAGGCGCTGCGGCTGGGCGGTTTGCTGGACACGGGAACCGCGCGGATGATGGCAGTCACCGGCAGCCTCAGCGGAGCCATTATCGGCGGGCTGATCTTTGGGGCCGGCATGGTCCTGGCCCGCGGGTGCCCCGGTAGGTTGCTGGTGCTGGCAGCCACGGGAAACCTGCGCTCGATTCTCAGCGGGCTGGTGTTCGCGGTCACGGCGCAGATGGCGCTGCACGGCTGGCTGGCGGCGCCACGTGCATATCTGGCCGGAATGTGGACCACCCCGCAGGGGCACAATATCGAGCTTGCATCCTGGCTTGGGCTGCCGTCATGGGCGGCCCTTGCGGCCGGCCTGGCCTGCGCGGTCCTGGCGCTGGCGCTTGCCTGGCGCAATCGCATCTCGGCCGGGATCCTGATCTTTGGCGCCGGGGTCGGGGTGACGGTGGCGATTGCCTATCTGCTGACCTATCGCCTGTCCCAGATCGCCTTCGAGCCGGTCGCGGTGACGGCGGTCACCTTTACCGGCCCTTCGGCCAATACGCTGATGGCGATGCTGGTGCCGTTCGACGGCTGGCGCTTTGATCTGGGACTGGTTCCGGGCGTGTTCCTGGGATCCTTCATGGCCGCCTGGATCGGGGGCGTGCTGCGGTTTCAAAGCTTTGAAAGCCCGGCCCAGACCCGCCGTGCCTTGGTGGGCGCGGTCATGATGGGGTTCGGCGGCATGCTGGCGGGCGGCTGTTCGATCGGCAATGGACTGTCGGGCAGCGCTGTCATGGCTGCAACCGCCTGGCTGGCGCTGCTGTGCATGTGGCTGGGCGGCATGCTGACCGACTTGCTGCTGGACCGCGGCGGGTCAGGCTGAGGGTCACTCGAACTCCATTTCGGAAAACACAACACCCGCGTTCTTCGTCGCCAGTTCCTCGAACGTGTCCATCCATTGCCACTGCGACTGGTCGACATAATAGGCGCTGGCCAGGTCGCCGCCGTTTTCCAGATGCTCGGCGATCTTGGCGCGCAGATCGCTGAGATAATCGACGGTGGCGTGGCGCACGGTGGCCAGATCGGTGGGCGCACCATGTCCGGGCACGATGATTTCGGCGCCCAGAGGTTCCAGCCTGGTCTCGAATGTCTCGATCCAGCACAGGGTGCAGGTGCCCTCGAAGATGGGCGGCATCCGTTCCGAGAAAGCGATGTCGCCGGCAATCAGCACCTTGCTGTCGGGCAGCCAGACCTGCGTGTCGCCCGGAGAATGGGCCGGACCCAGATGCAGCACCTCGATACGGGTGTCGCCCATCACGATTTCCTCGCGATCGACAAAGGTTCGTGTCGGGGCGACGATGCTGGTGCCCTCGGCGTTTTCGCGGGCATAGCTGCGCAAGGATTCCAGCCCGCGCGGGCCTTCGCTGTCCAGAAATTCGGCGGCCGCCTCTTGCTGTGCCAGGATCGGCACCCCCTGTGCCGCCCAGTAGCTGTTGCCCAGCATCGAATGACCCTGGCCGTTTTCGTTGATCACCAGTCGCACAGGCTGTTCGGTGATCTTGCGGATTTCGTCATGCAATGCCTGTGCCAGTTTCCAGGAGGCCCCGCCATTGACGACCGCCACCCCGTCCGAGGTCACGATGAACGACAGGTTGTTGTTGTGCCCCGCGTTTTCGTAGGTCGGTGGTTGGGTGGCCCCGATGGCGCTGTAGATGCCGTCGGCGACCTTGATCGGGGCGCTGTAAAGGACCGATTCCGGATATTTGTCGGCCGCATCCTCGGCCCGGGCAGAGGACAGACAAGCCAGCACTGCCGCCGGAACAAGGACGGACATCAACACCCGCATCACGCCGGCTCCGTTTCCAGGGTGAAGGCGTCGCCCTGACGGCGCACCCTGCCGATGCCGCCGTCGGGAAGATGATAGCCAAGGATGGTCCAGCCCTCGTCCGCAAGCCGGTCCAGGGTGCTGCGCCGGGTTTCGGCCGCCCGGGCCGGGTCGTGATCGACAGCCGATCCCAGGTCGGGGCGCAGGAAGCTGGCCGGCATGGTGATGAAATCGCCGGTCACGAACAGCCCCTGTTCTGGGGTGCCGATCTGAAACGACATATGGCCCGGTGTATGGCCCGGCGTCATCACCGCCCGGACGCCGGGCAGGACTTCGTCGCCATCCTCGAACCGGGTCATCGCATCGCCGATGACTTCAAGCCGGCGCGCGGCCCCTGCGGCAAAGGACTGCCGCGATTCGCCGATGCTTTGCGCGGTTTGCGGGTCGCGCCAGTAGTCGTATTCGATGCGACCCATCTGCATGGCGGCATTGGCAAACAGCGGCTCGTCGAACTCGTCCAGAACGCCCCAGAGGTGATCGGGATGACCATGGCTGAAGATCACGTCGGTAACATCCTCGGCCGCGACCCCCAGCGCATCCAGCCCCTCGAGCAGGCGCCCGGCGGTGGGCACGAAATCGGGCCCCGCACCCACATCGAACAACACGGTGCGATCCCCCTGGCGCAGCAGGGTGATGTTCAGCGGGCTGTGCACCGTTGCCTGAGGGTCGATGCCCAGGCTGCGCAGCAGATCCGGGCGCTCGCTTTCGGGGATATTGGCAAAGGCGAATTCGGGTGGAAACTCGATATGCCCGTCCGAAAGGCTGTCGACGCGCAGATCGCCGGCGCTGAAAGTGCTGAGTGCCCACAGGCGGCGCGCGGAAAGCGGCAGGGCCGAAGCTGCGATCAGCGCGGCGCTGCTGGTCAGGAACTGGCGGCGGAAAAGCGGCATGGCGGATGTCCTTTTTGCGGCAGTGTCAGGGTTGGGCCGGGACTGGGCCGGACAGAACCTGGCGGATATCGCGCCCGGTCTGTGGTCCACCGCCAGCGGCCCATTCCAGCACCGCCAGCAGCTGATCGGCCTCGAGCACGCCCGGCAACACCGCCATGGCTGCGCGCGCCGCGTCCTGTTCCGGCGGCAGATCGTTCGGCATCAGCATCAGGGTGGGCGTGACCGCCACGCCCCATTTTGCTGCCGCGCGCTTTTCGCTGAGCTGCTCGCCATCGGTATCGGTAATCTCGGTGCCGCCGAACAGATCCAGCTGCACCACATCGAAACGGTCCCGGATCAGCCGGTCGATGCGGGGGTCGGTCAAGATCTCGTTATGCAGCCGCGCGCAATAGATGCAGCCACGTTGTTCGATCAGCAAAAGCAGATGCCGGCCGGCTTCGGCGGCCTCGGCATTGTCCTCGGCCAGAACCTTGAAGCTGTTCTTGAGCCATTCGGGCTTGTGCAGGCCGTCGTCGCCCAACGGCACCTCGGCGGCGGCGCCATGCGCGGCCAGCGACAGGATCAGGCTCAGGGCCAGAGAGAGGCGTTTCATCTTGTGGTCGCGCTCCAGTCCATGTTGTTGACCATGATGGCGGCGATGCGGTTGACCCCATCGGTGGCGATCAGCACCGCAAACAGGATCAGCATGACCCCCATTGCCTGTTCGACGCGCCCCAGCAGGCGCTGATGCCGTCCGACCCAGGCAATGAAGGGGCGGGCGAAAAACGAAATCAGCACGAAGGGGAACGTCATCGCCAGACCATAAACCAGCAGCAGTGCGGCCCCCTGCCAAAGGCTGTCCTGGGCCGAGGCGACAAACAGGATCGCCGCCAGTGCGGGCCCGGCACAGGGCGTCCAGCCAAAGCCGAAGGCAAGCCCCATGACATATGCGCCCATCACCGTGGCCGGATTGCCCGAAGATTCCAGTCGCGCCTGTCGATACAGGAACGGGATGCGCAGGATGCCCAGAAAATGCAGGCCGAAAAGCGCCAGGATCGCGGCAGCCAGCCATGAAAGTTCGCTGCGCCAGCGCGCGAATGCCGAACCCAGCGCGGTCGCGCCCAGTCCCAGAAGCACGAAGATTGTCGTGACCCCAAGCGAAAAGGCGATCGCGCCCACGACCAGCCTGCGCTGCGCGCCAGGCGCCATCTGCCTGCTGCCACGGATTTCGGAAATGGATACCCCGGCCAGATAGGCCAGGTAAAAGGGCACCATCGGCAGGATGCAGGGGGACAGGAACGAGAGCAGCCCGGCCAGGGCGGCCCCGCCAAACGTTATTTCGGGCATCGGCACCTTCCGGCGGGGCGGGCGGGTGGTCGTCCGCCTTTGCCGTGCTTGCAATGGAAATTTATATCATCATATTGGAATACGTATCGGCTTCCGTCAATGCGGTTCCCATGTCGCCAAGACTGCACATTGTCCGGACCTGTCTTTCCGTCGTTGCGGCGGCAATCGCGATCATCTGGGCCTTTGCGGTTCAGGCGGCGCCGCAGTTGCAGCTGCTGATGTTCGAGCGCGACGGTTGCAGCTATTGCCGGGCATGGAACGAACAGATCGGTCCTGCCTATCCCAAGACAGCCGAGGGTCGCGCCGCGCCGCTGCATCGGCTGGACATCCACGCCCCGCTGCCGCCCGGCACGGTGCTGACCGCGCGCCCGCCCGTCTTTACCCCGACATTCGTATTGCTGGCCGACGGCACCGAGGTAGGTCGTATCGAGGGTTACGCGGGCGACGAATTCTTCTGGGCGTTGCTGGATCGCCTGTTGCAGGACGCCGGCTGGCGCGCCGATGCGCCGGCGCCGGCCGATGCCGGGCCGCAGCGCGAAGCGGCCCCGTCCCCCTGAATTTCTGATCCGCCATCAAGACCACCGCCACTTGCAAGCAGGAGAAACGAACTGATGATCAAGACAGCTTCTATCGCCGCCCCGGTGGCCGCTCTGGCCCTGTCGCTGTCAGCCTGGCAGGCCATGGCGCAGGATGGTGCGCCCTATCTGCGCACGGTCGATGGATCTTTCGACGATGTGGTCTTTGCCGTCGAACAGGCCATTACCAACGAAGGTCTTGTGATCGATCTGAAAAGCCATGTCGGCGACATGCTGGCCCGCACCAAGGAGGACGTGGGCGGCGCCAAGGATCTGTTCACGCATGCCGACATCTTCAGCTTCTGTTCTGCCAAGGTGTCGCGGCAGGTGATGGAGGCCGATCCCGCCAACATCCAGCATTGCCCCTATACGATATTCGTTTACGAAAAGGCCGACGAGCCGGGCAAGATCGTGGTCGGCCATCGCACCTATCCGGGCGAATCCATGCAGCCCGTGAACGAGATGCTGACCCGTCTGGTGGATGCCGGAACCGATTGACGCGGGGCGGTGCCGGCGACGGTCAAAGATCCTCGGCCAGCAGCAGTCGCTGCAATCCGACCCAGGCCCCGGCGGTGATCGCCGCCAGGGTCACCGGTCCCGACCAGGCCAGCAGCGATGTGGCGGTCAGCCCCTGGCCGATGGTGCAGCCCATGGCGACGACGCCGCCGATGCCCATCATGATCGCCCCGCCCAGTTGCCGGCCCAGCTCGCGCGGATCGTCGCAGGCCTCCCAGCGAAAGCTGCGGCGCCAGAGCGAGCCGATCACCGCACCGGCAAGCGTGCCAAAGACCAGGCCCACGGAAAACGACGGCAGCACGCCGGTCGCGGTCATCACGTAAAGCAACGTGCGCCCGACCGGGGCGGTGAAGGAAGGGCCTTCGACCTGAATGGCCCCCATGCTGTGGTCGGCGAGGAAGGTGGTGCCGATCAGGGCCAGCGCCACCGTCAGACCGACGCCGGTGGCGCAGATCAGCGTCAACAGCGATCCACGGACACGCGGGTGCCACAGCCCTGCGACGATCAACCCCGCGCCGATCAGCATTGCCAGCCAGACGGCATCCAGCCCGGTCAGCGATGCCCATGCTTCGCCCATGCCATGGCGTCCGACCTGGTCGCGCTGGGGAAAGATAAGGACACGCAGCGGTGCCAGCGGGCCGGCCAGGGTCGCATAGGTGGAAATGCCCAGGACAACCACGATCAGCACCGAACGGATGTCCCCATCGCCCGCGCGGACCAGGGCCCCGAAACCGCAGTTGCCGGCCATGGACATGCCATAGCCGAACAGCAGGCCGCCGGCGATGCTGGCGATCGGATTCCACGCTATGCTGAAATAGAAGGTGCGGCCGATGTCGGCCAGCCCCAGCGCATCGGCAAGATGGCTGCTCAGTATCGCCACACCCAGTGCCAGGCTCCAGATATGCAAGCGGCGGAAATCGCGGCCCAGCAGCGCCTTTTCCAGAGCACCCATGGTGCAGAAATCGCCCAGCCGTGCGCAGACCCCCAGAAGGACGCCGATGCCCAGCCCCAATGCTCCGGCCTGAAGGCCGGCGGCGATATCCGCGGTCATCTCCGGACCCGTCAACGGTCCCGCGTCTCGTCAGCGCTGCCGAAGATGCGCGCATAGCAGATCAGCAGTTCGCCGATGCGCGGATCCTTCAGGGAATAATGGATGGCCTTGCCATCCCGTCGCGCCGTGACCAGGCCTTCGATCCGCAGCCGCGCCAGTTGCTGGCTGACCGCCGACTGGCGCGCATCCAGCATGCCCTCGAGCTCGCCCACGCTTTTCGGGCCTTGCGCGAGCAGGCACAGGATCAACAGCCGCCCCTCGTGCCCAAGGGTCTTGAAGATGTTCGCGGCCTGCTCCAGCGCCATGGACCGCGCCGCAGGCTCGACCGGCGCGATCGCCGTCTCGGCCATGCCGGTGCCGGACCGGCCGAAAAGCAGCCGTCCCAAGCCAAGTCGCGCGACACCTTCCGTTCCGCCTGTCATCCTGTCGACCATCCTTGCAGACGCGCTGCGCTGCCAAACATTCAATTATTGCAATATAAGCATTGCTTCCGGGCTGAAAGATCCTAGAGTAAGACCAGTGCGAGTCGCAAGGGAATGCGCAGCTCGCACCTGTGGGGGAGGGCAGATGCAGAATATCCTGGCGCTTGCAGTTGTGGCAGCCAGCCTTGGCGCGGCGGCAATGGCAGAGACACTGCCGAACGATGTGACCTGGGCCGAGGATGGCTCGGTGGCGCAATCCCTGACCGGCGTGGCCGGCAATCCCGACGAGGGCAAGGTGATCATGACGACCAATGCCCTTGGCAATTGCGTGGCCTGTCACGTGGTGGCCGCCATGCCCGATGTGCCGTTTCAGGGCAATATTGCGCCGCAACTGGATGGTGCGGCCGATCGCTGGACCGAGGCGCAGCTGCGCGGGATCGTGATCGACGCCAAGCGCACCTTTCCCGAATCCTTCATGCCCGGAATGTACAAGACCGGCCCGTTCATCCGGCCTGGCATCGCCTTTACGGCCAAGCCGCCGGAAAAGCCCGAGGACATAAAGCCCATCCTGTCGGCCCAGCAGGTCGAGGATGTCGTTGCCTATCTGATGACACTCAAGGAATGAGCCTGCGGCGACCCGCCAGGGTCGCCCGGATCGCCAGAAGAAAGGAAAGAAAGCATGCAGATTTCACGACGCGGTGTTCTGGCTGCCAGCGCCGGTCTGGCCGCTCTGGCCATGTGGCCCATTGCGCTGCGCGCCCAGGAGGCGGCCGCACAGACCGCGGATGAGCTGATTGCCGAATTCACCGGGGGCGCCGATGTCGCCGATGGCGATGGCGTCAAGCTGACCGCGCCAGAAATTGCAGAAAATGGGAACACCGTGCCGATTTCGGTCGAAGCGCCCGGCGCGGCCGAGATCCTGCTGGTCGCCACGCAGAACCCCACGCCCGGCGTGGCCCGGTTCTCCTTTGGCCCGCTGGCCGGCAAGCAGGCCGCCGCTACCCGCATCCGCCTGGCCAAGACCCAGGACGTGGTCGCCATTGCCAAGATGGCGGATGGCAGTTTCGTGCGCACGGCCTCGAATGTGAAGGTCACCATTGGCGGTTGCGGCGGCTGAAGCCGAACGGAAGGAGCAGAAATCATGGCAGAGAATGTCAAACCTCGCGTGCGTGTGCCAAAGACGGTCGCCAAGGACGAAATCATCACGATCAAGACGCTGATCTCGCACCCGATGGAGTCGGGGCAGCGCAAGGACAAGGATGGCAACACCATTCCCCGGTCGATCATCAACCGCTTCACGGCCGAGTTCAACGGTCAGATGGTTCTGGATACCGTGCTCGAGCCCGCCATCAGCACCAACCCCTATATCGAATTCGACGCCAAGGTGCCCGAAACCGGCGAGTTCAAGTTCACGTGGTACGATGACGACGGTTCGGTCTACGAGGATGTCCACAAGGTCGAAGTATCCTGAATCGGGGCCCAGCCCGTTCTGATCGCCGCCCGCTGAATGGCGCGGTCTGACATCGCCAGGGAGGAACAAGGCAAAATGAAGCTGCAATATACTGTGAAGGCCCTGGCGGTCCTGTCGGCGAGCCTTGCCTTCACCGCCGTCAAGGCCGATCCGGTTCAGGATGACGAACTGGTCATCAACGGCGAACAGGAGATTCGCACCCGGGCCCCCGCGCCCGAGCATCTGCGCGGGGCGCTGGGGGATACGGTCTATTCGGGCTGGCTGTTTCGGGACACCGAAACACGGGCAATGCAAAAGGATGATTTCGACAACCCGATGTTCCTGTTCGTGGATGCGGGGATCGAGGCGTGGAACACGGCCGAAGGCAGCGAGAACAAGTCCTGCGCCGATTGTCATAACGACATTTCGGAAAGCATGAAGGGCGTGCGCGCGGTCATGCCCAAGGTCAATGCCAAGGGCGAACTCTGGTCGCTTGAAAACTACATCAACGACTGCCGCACCACGCGCATGGGCGCCGAGCCCTGGGGATGGAACAGCCAGGAGATGAAGAACATGACCGCTGCGATCGGTCTGCAATCGCGCGGCATGCCGATTGCGGTCAAGATCGATGGCGAAGCCGCGCCCTTCTGGGAAAAGGGCAAGGACATGTATTACACCCGCTATGGTCAGCTGGAAATGTCCTGCGCCAATTGCCACGAGGACAATTTCGGCAAGAACATCCGCTCGGACCACCTCAGCCAGGGGCAGATCAACGGCTTTCCTCTTTATCGGCTGAAGGATCAGGGCGCGGTCTCGATTCATCAGCGTTTTGTCGGCTGCGTGCGTGATACGCGGGGCGTTCCGTTCGAGGCGGGCAGCCAGGAGTTCCGCGAACTGGAACTTTACGTTGCCTCGCGCGGCAACGGGTTGTCGGTCGAGACCCCGGCCGTTCGCCACTGAATGACCGCCGCGCTTCGGCGCGGCGGATCAGTGCGCTCGATATGTGCAAATATGCGAATATGATGAGGTTGAAGTGACATCGCGCAGGGAATTTCTACAGGCCGGGCTGGCCACCTCGGCAATTCTGGCCGGACTGGGCATGTCGAACTGGTCCCGCGCCATGGCCCAGCAGGCGTTGACCCAGGATCAGTTGCTGCAATTCGACGATTTCGGGAATGTGACGCTGATTCACGTCACCGATGCCCATGCCCATCTGCGTCCGGTCTGGTTCCGCGAACCTGACACGAATATCGGTGTCGGCGAAGCCGCAGGTCGCGTGCCTCATGTGGTCGGCGAAACCTTTCAGAAGATGTTCGGCATTACCCCCGGCAGTCCCGAGGCCTATGCCCTGACCTATCCGGATTTCGAGGCGCTGGCCCGGACCTATGGCCGCATGGGCGGCTTTGACCGCATTGCGACCGTGGTCAAGGCGATCCGTGCCGCACGTCCCGATTCCATTCTGCTGGATGGCGGGGACACCTGGCACGGCAGCTATACCAGCCTGCAGACGCGGGGCGAGGACATGGTTCGCGTGCAGAACCTCCTGGGCGTGGATGCCATGTCCAGCCATTGGGAATTCACCTTTGGCACCGATCGGGTGCAGGAACTGATCGAACAGTGCAATTTTCCCTTTCTGGGCGCGAACATCTATGACGCGGAATGGGATGAGCCCGCGTTCGAGCCCTACAAGATCTTCCAGAAAGGGGATCTGGCTATCGGCGTGATCGGTCAGGCATTCCCCTATCTGCCCATCGCCAACCCCAAATGGATGTTCCCCGAATACAGCTTTGGCATCCGCGAAGAGCGCATGCAGCAGGTCGTGGACGAGCTGCGCGGCCAGAAGGTCGATCTGGTCGTCTGCCTTTCCCACAACGGCTTTGACGTCGATCACAAGATGGCCAGCCGGGTCAAGGGTATCGATGTGATCCTGTCGGGTCATACCCATGATGCCATTCCCGAGCCGGTTCTGGTGGGTGAAACCATCATTGTCGCCTCGGGCAGCCACGGCAAGTTCGTCAGCCGGGTCGATCTGGATGTGCAGGGCGGCCGGATGATGGGCTTTCGTCACAAGCTTATCCCGATCTTTTCGGACGTGATCTCTCCAGATGCGGAAATGGCGGCGCTGATCGACGATATCCGCGCGCCCTACAAGGCGGATCTGGAAACCGTCATCGGCCAGACCGATCATCTGTTGTATCGGCGCGGCAATTTCAACGGCACCTGGGACGACCTGATCTGTCGCGCCATTCTGGAGGAACGCGATGCCCAGATCGCCCTGTCTCCGGGGGTTCGCTGGGGGGCCTCGGTCCTGCCGGGAGACATTACCCGCGAGGATATTCATTCGGTCACCTCGATGACCTATGGCCAATGCTATCGCACCGAGATGACCGGCGAGATGCTCAAGACCGTCATGGAGGATGTGGCCGACAACATCTTCAATCCCGATCCCTATTACCAGCAGGGCGGTGACATGGTGCGGGTGGGGGGACTGGCCTACAGTATCGATCCGAATGCCGCGATGGGCAGCCGCATCAGCGAGCTGCGGCTGATCGCGGATGACAGCCCGATCGAGCCGTCGCGCAGCTATGTCGTCGGTGGCTGGGCCTCGGTCAACGAAGGCACCGAAGGGCCGCAGATTTGGGACGTGGTTGAAGAGCATATCCGCAAGACCGGCGCGGCACAGGCCGGCGCAGCCGTGTCGCGCATCGACATCAAGGGACTATAAGGGAGGTCACGGTATGACCTACAAACCGGGAATGACAAGCCGCCGCGGCTTCATGCGGGCCGGCCTGGCCGCAGGGGTTGCCTTGCCTGCTGCCGTGACCATGGCGCGGGCCGAGGGAACGCCTGATCCGCTGATCACCGAGGTTCAGGACTGGGCGCGCTATTGGGGTGACGGGGTCGATGCCACGCCATACGGGCTGCCGATCCATTTCGAATCGGATGTGATCCGGCGCAACGTCCCCTGGTTGACGGCCGACACCATCAGCTCGATCAACTTCACCCCAATCCACCAGCTGGACGGCACCATAACCCCGGCAGGATGTGCCTTTGAACGACACCATTCCGGCGCGATCGAACTTGCCAAGCCGGATTATCGCTTGATGATCAACGGACTGGTCGATCGCGAGCTGGTATTCACCTATGAGGATCTGGAACGCTTTCCCCGCAGCCAGGGCGTCTATTTCTGCGAATGTGCTGCCAACAGCGGCATGGAATGGGCGGGCGCTCAGCTGAACGGATCACAGTTCACGCATGGCATGATCCACAACATGGAATATGTGGGCGTGCCGCTGAAAACGCTGTTGGCGGAAGCGGGCGTGAAACCGGAAGGCAAATGGATCTATGTCGAGGGCGCGGATGCGTCGTCGAACGGGCGCTCGATGCCGATCGAAAAGGCCATGGACGATGTGATGGTGGCCTTCAAGGCGAATGGCGAGGCGCTGCGCAAGGAGCACGGCTATCCGGCGCGGCTGGTCGTGCCGGGCTGGGAAGGCAACATGTGGGTCAAGTGGCTGCGCCGGATCGAGGTCATGGCCGGCCCGGTCGAAAGCCGCGAAGAGACCTCGAAATACACCGATACCCTTGCCAATGGCATTTCCCGGAAATGGACCTGGGTGATGGATGCGAAATCCGTCATCACCGCGCCCAGCCCGCAGGTCGGTATCAAGCACGGTCCGGGTCCGCTGGTCATCACCGGCCTCGCCTGGTCGGGGCGCGGTGCGATTACCCGGGTCGATGTGTCGACCGATGGCGGCAAGAACTGGACGACCGCGCGTCTGGCACAGCCTGGGGTGCGCATGGCCATGACCAGATTCTATCTGGATCACGTCTGGAATGGCGAGGAAATGCTTCTGCAATCCCGGGCCGTGGACGAAACGGGCTATGTGCAGCCCACCAAGGATGCCCTGCGCGAAATTCGGGGCGAAAACTCGATCTATCACAACAACGGCATCCAGACCTGGTGGATCAAGAAAGACGGAAGTGCGGAAAATGTCGAAGTTTCTTAACGCTACCGCCCTGCTGATCGCCGTCGCTGCGGCGCCCGCGCTTGCGCAGCAGCAGACCGCCGACGGGCAAGAGGCGACCGCACGCTTGGGTCTGGGTCGTCCCGCGCTGCCCGAAGAGGTTGCTGCCTGGAACCTGGATGTCAGCCCGGACGGGACAGGTCTGCCCGAAGGTTCGGGCAGTGTCTCGGCAGGCGAGGAACTGTATCTGGAAAACTGCGCCTCGTGCCACGGCGATTTTGCCGAAGGCCTGGACAACTGGCCCGCGCTGTCGGGCGGCGAAGGCACCCTGGATCGCGAGGATCCGGAAAAGACGATCGGCAGCTATTGGCCGCATTTGTCCACGGTATGGGATTATGTCCATCGCTCGATGCCCTTCGGCAATGCACAGATCCTCAGTCCCGACGACACCTATGCCATTACCGCTTATCTGCTTTATTCCAACGGACTGGTCGAAGAGGACTTCGTGCTTTCCAAGGAGAATTTCGGCGAAATCAAGATGCCGAATGCGGATGGCTTCATCGTGGATGACCGGGACAAGACCGAATATCCCGTGTTCTCTGCCGAACCCTGCATGCAGAACTGCAAGGACAAGGTCGAGATCACCATGCACGCCTCGGTCCTGGACGTGACGCCGAATGATGGCGATGCTGGCGATCCGCCTGCGGGCGCCAGTGTGGACTGACCAGCGAAATACATAAAGCCACCACCGGGCCGCCGCGTTGTCGGCGGCCCGTCAGTTTCAGTCGGGTGGCCGGTCAACGCAGCCGTGACGCGAACTGGCGCAAGCGTGATGTTCATGGGCTGGCCTGGGGTGAACGGCATCGCCATGCTGGGCGTTGAAGCACATCCAGCCGGTCCCGCATGGGGTATGGCTGGCGGCAATCAGACAAGGATATCTCATGCACCGCCGAAACTTTCTTCTCGCCAGCACCGGAATTCTGATCCTGCCCAGCAGGCTGCTTGCCGCCCGCGATAACCCAATGCCCGAGGAACTGCGCAAGGCGCTTGAGCGTGATCCCAATGCCCCCGTGCTGGGCAATCCGGATGGGGATGTGACGCTGACCGAGTTCTTTGATTACAACTGTCCGTTTTGTCGCAAGATGGTCGATCCCATTCACCGGCTGATCAGTTCGGATCCGGGGCTGCGGGTGGTGTTTCGGGAATGGCCAGTATTCGGTGCCGATTCCGAAGAGGCAGCGCGGGCCTCGCTGGCCGCGCTGGATCAGGGAAAATACTGGCAGATGCATCGCGCGCTGTTTTCACAGCGGGGCATGGCCAATCTGGGCACCGCGCGCAGGGCGGCAGAGCAGGTGGGTCTGGATTGGACGCGGCTACAGCGTGACATGCAGGCCGACCGCATCGAACAGCATATCACCACCAGCTTTCGCCTGGCGGATCATATGGGCCTCGCAGGCACGCCCAGTTTCATCGCCGGTGATGAAGGCGCCTTTGGTCAATACAGTCTTGACGATCTGCGCGGCATGGTCCGCCGCGCCCGCCAGACCTTGGCCGATGGCTAGGTTCCGGGCTCGTTGATTATCAAAGCCGAGGATGACGGTCGCGGTCAGCGCGAGGGCGGAGGCTTTCGTTGGTGCAGCTTTCACAGCGCCTGGCGATCCTGCGCCAGAACTCAGACTTGCCGAAATGATCTCGCGATCCGGTTCCGCCGCATGTCGTATCGAACGGCCTTGCCGCGCGACTTCCACTCCGGGATGCAGGGTCGCATCCTTTGCCGCGCCACGCTTCGCGAAAGCAGTCGACATGTCGGGCCCGGGCCGCGAGCAACCGTTCGGCGGCAACCAGGCTGCCCGGAAAGGCCGCCGCGCCTGTGTGCGGGACGGATCCTGCCCCGACCCCGAACCAACAGCTGCGCTTGGGCCGGATGCTGCCCGTGACGTGACATAGGATCGGCCCTTTCTGCTGATTTCGATATCCATTGTGCGCGGGAAGGGCTGATAAAAGGGCGGTCTTGGGCGTCGATACCCTCACTGGCCCCCGTTGTCCTTCCTGCCGGGGTCTTCTTATTTCGTAGGCGGGTTCTGCCAGCCTATGAATATGCCCGAAAGTTCCGTCACAACGTCGTTCGGGTCGCTGTGCTGCAGGTCGTCCAGATCAACGCCTAGTGCTTGATAGAAGTCAGCAATCGTAATGCCCCGCTGCCAAATCATCCGCGCGACATCTAGAAGGATTTCTTCGCGTTCATCCGTCATGTTGTTTTCCTATCGCCGCCGCGCTTCCTTGCTGGTTAGCCCGCCGTGAACATGGCAGAACCCGCCATCTTCTTGCAACCAAACCTCAAGCGGTCGCTGTATCCCGCCGCTCACCGAGTTCTTGCAGCGTTCGCCCTTCGCGGTCATCGCGCAGCAACGGGGTTCGCCGCGTGTCGTAAGCCAATCCCGATACTGCGGCTTCAACACACCGTTCTTTCTGGCGAACTATTCGTCGCGGTCTTGCAGGAAGGTTTCAACATCACCGGGCGCAAGTTCAACCGTAATCCCGCCCCACGGCCCTTCAACCGAAGCGACAAGGCTGATCCCTGCGGCACTCAGTGCGTCCAGCGTGTTTCGGTCAATGTCCATATGCGCACTTCTTCTTGCCGTCGTTGCAGTCTAGCAGGGCACCGGTGGGCATCCAAGAAGCGCCGCGACTTCACCTTCCGTGATCGTTTTCGACCCGATCAGGGCGCTTTGACGGGTCGGCGCGCGTTAGACATTGCTTAGGCAAAGCACGAGGCGCTGAATATTCTTCAATAAAATCAGATAATTATTGATAAAAGTGGCAGCCCGTAGGGGAGTCGAACCCCTCTTTTCAGGTTGAAAACCTGACGTCCTAACCGATAGACGAACGGGCCACTGAGGCGTCGCGCAGCCTATGCGCTGCGGCGTGGGCGGTGTTTAGGGCCTTGGCGCGATGCCCGCAAGCGGAAAAAGCATCCTTGGGCAAAGTTTTTTGTCCGCGGTCAGGCCGCCGGCGCTGCATCCTCAAGGCGCAGCCGCACCCGCTCGCGCCCGCCCCATTGCGACAGCTCCAGCTTGCCCGCCAGGTGAAAGCGTCGCCCCTTAGCCGAGAGCAGGCCCGTGCCCAGAGGTGTCGCCATCGCCCCCCAGGCCACGGCATCCAGGGTCGGGCTGCCGGGGCTGCGAAAGCGCAGGCGCAGGTGATTGTCGCCCATGGTTCCGGCGCTGTCGATCAGCTGATTGGCAAAGGCGAAGCGCGGCGCCGGCGCGGCCTGGCCAAAGGGGCCCGCGCGTTCCAGCATGTGCATCAGCTCGACCGTGGCCGCGGCCGGGTCCAGCAGTCCGGAAATGCGCAGCTCGCCGATGCACGGCCGGTCGGACATCTCGCGTTGCAACAGTTCGGCAAGCCGCGCCATGGCCTCGGGAATCAAGGCTTCCTCGACGGTCAGGCCGGCGGCCATGGCGTGCCCGCCGCCCTTCAGCAGCAGGCCTTCCCGCGCCAGCCGCTGAATGGCACGGCCCAGGTCGACGCCCGCGACCGAGCGTGCCGAGCCCTTGCCGATACCGTTTTCGACCCCGATGACCACCGAAGGCAGTTGCGTCGCCTCTTTCACCCGGGCGGCGACAATGCCGACCACGCCCGGGTGCCAGCCCTGACCGGCGGCCCAGGCAAGCCCGGTGTTGCCGCGCGCCTCGACCTGGGCCAGGGCCTCGTCGCGGACGGCGGCCTCGATGGCGCGGCGGTCGCGGTTCAGCTGGTCCAGTTCCGCCGCCAGACGTTCGGCCTGACGCGGGTCGGTGCTGGACAGGCATTGCGCGCCCAGATCGGCGCGGCCGACGCGGCCGCCGGCATTGATCCGCGGCCCCAGCAGGAAACCCAGGTGAAAGCTGTTCGGCGCCGAATCCAGCCGCGCCACATCGGACAGCGCCACCAGGCCGGGACGCTCGCGCCGGGCCATGATGACCAGGCCCTGGCGGACAAAGGCGCGGTTGACCCCCACCAGCGGGGCCACATCGGCCACGGTTGCCAGTGCCACCAGATCCAGCAGCGGCACCAGATCGGGCTGCGACCGCCCGGCCTGGCGCAAGAGGCGGTTGCATTGCACCAGGGTCAGGAACACCACCCCGGCTGCGCACAGATGGCCCAGGCTGCCGTCCTCGTCGGCGCGGTTGGGATTGACCACGGCCAGCGCCGGCGGCAGGGTTTCGCCGCCCTGATGGTGGTCCAGCACGATGACATCGCGCGGTGCGGCCGCGGCCAGCGCCTCGTGGCTGAGGGTGCCGCAATCGACACAGACGATCAGCTGGTGATCGCGGGCCAGCGCCTGCATGGCAGGGGCGTTGGGGCCGTAACCCTCGTCGATGCGGTCCGGGATATACAGGGTCGCGTCATGGCCCTGGCGGCGCAGCCAATCCAGTAGCAGCGCGGCCGAGGCCCCGCCATCGACATCGTAATCGGCGAAAATGGCGATGCGCTGACGATCCGTCACCGCCGAGACCAGGCGCCGCGCGGCCAGATCCATGTCACGCAGGACCAGCGGATCGGGCAGCAGGTCGCGCAACTTGGGGTCGAGAAACAGCGGCGCCTCGTGCGCCGGCACGCCGCGCGCGGCCAGGATACGGCTGACCGGCAGCGGCAGGCGGGCGTCGCGAGCCAGCGCCTCGGCGGCGCGCTCCAGCGCCGGTTCGGGGCCGCGCCACAGGCGGCCGGTCAGCGACGATTGCACGGACAGAAAAGCGGTCATGCGGGCTTATTCCCCCATGACCGCCGCAGGTGCAAGCCCGTCGAGCCGATCAGCGGATCGGGTTGCGATAGATCATCCGCCGCACGGATCCGGTTTTCGACCGCATCAGGATGGTTTCGGTTTGCAGGTAATGCGGCTCGCGCTTGACGCCTGCCACGATCGAGCCGTTGGTGACGCCGGTCGCGGCAAAGATCACATCGGCGGTCACCAGCTCGTCGCGGGCATAGATTCGGTCCAGATCGGTGATACCGGCCTTGTGGGCGCGGCCCTTTTCGTCGTCGTTGCGAAA
>NZ_CP102355.1:600000-830000 GCF_009696685.2 Paracoccus sp. SMMA_5_TC | reverse complement strand
GCGATAAGCCATGGGGAGCTGAGAATAAGCCTTGATCCATGGATCTCCGAATGGGGAAACCCACCTGAATGCTTGCTGTTGTTATCCTTGCGGATATCAACAGCCGGCATGACCAGGTATCTTTTACCCGAATACATAGGGTTCAAGAAGCGAACCCGGGGAACTGAAACATCTAAGTACCCGGAGGAAAGGACATCAATAGAGACTCCGTTAGTAGTGGCGAGCGAACGCGGACCAGCCGAGCCGTGAAAATGACCAGAATGGCCTGGAAAGGCCAGCCAGAGTGGGTGACAGCCCCGTATGGGAAGTTTGATCGGACGTATCAAGTAGGGCGGGACACGTGAAATCCTGTCTGAAGATCGGGGGACCACCCTCGAAGGCTAAGTACTCCTTGCTGACCGATAGCGAACCAGTACCGTGAGGGAAAGGTGAAAAGCACCCCGACGAGGGGAGTGAAACAGTTTCTGAAACCGGACGCCTACAAGCAGTCGGAGCCGCCTTGCGCGGTGACGGCGTACCTTTTGTATAATGGGTCAACGACTTGGTCTGTCTGGCAAGCTTAAGCCGTTAGGTGTAGGCGCAGCGAAAGCGAGTCTTAAAAGGGCGCATGAGTCAGACGGATCAGACCCGAAACCAGATGATCTAGGCATGAGCAGGATGAAGGTTGGGTAACACCAACTGGAGGTCCGAACCCACACCTGTTGAAAAAGGTCGGGATGACTTGTGCCTAGGGGTGAAAGGCCAATCAAATCTGGAGATAGCTGGTTCTCCGCGAAAGCTATTTAGGTAGCGCCTCGGACGTATCCTCCTGGGGGTAGAGCACTGCATGGATGATGGGGGCCCACAGCCTTACTGAGTCTAAGCAAACTCCGAATACCAGGAAGGACTATCCGGGAGACACACGGCGGGTGCTAACGTCCGTCGTGGAGAGGGAAACAACCCTGACCAACAGCTAAGGCCCCCAATTCGTGGCTAAGTGGGAAAGCATGTGAGACTTCCAAAACAACCAGGAGGTTGGCTTAGAAGCAGCCATCCTTTAAAGATAGCGTAACAGCTCACTGGTCTAATCAAGAGGTCTTGCGGCGAAGATGTAACGGGGCTCAAGCCACGAGCCGAAGCTTTGGGTGCATCCTTCGGGATGTGCGGTAGCGGAGCGTTCTGTGATATGGAACGCTGCCTCTTCTGCTTCGCAAGAAGCAGCGGAGGCAATGTTCTGACTGTGAAGCCGGGCTGTAAGGCATCCGGTGGAGTGATCAGAAGTGAGAATGTTGACATGAGTAGCGACAAACAGGGTGAGAGACCCTGTCGCCGAAAGTCCAAGGGTTCCTGCTTAAAGCTAATCTGAGCAGGGTAAGCCGGCCCCTAAGGCGAGGCCGAAAGGCGTAGTCGATGGGAACCAGGTTAATATTCCTGGGCCAGGAGATGGTGACGGATCGCAGGTGTAGTTCGGTCTTAACGGATTGATCGGGCTGCTGAGCGGTTCCTGGAAATAGCCCTCCACATGACCGTACCCTAAACCGACACAGGTGGACTGGTAGAGAATACCAAGGCGCTTGAGAGAACCACATTTAAGGAACTCGGCAAAATACCTCCGTAAGTTCGCGAGAAGGAGGCCCCGTTCGCAGGCAACTGTGGGCGGGGGGCACAAACCAGGGGGTGGCGACTGTTTACTAAAAACACAGGGCTCTGCGAAGCCGTAAGGCGACGTATAGGGTCTGACGCCTGCCCGGTGCCGGAAGGTTAAAAGGAGAGGTGCAAGCCTTGAATTGAAGCCCCGGTAAACGGCGGCCGTAACTATAACGGTCCTAAGGTAGCGAAATTCCTTGTCGGGTAAGTTCCGACCTGCACGAATGGCGTAACGACTTCCCCGCTGTCTCAAATGTGGACTCAGCGAAATTGAACTGTCTGTGAAGATGCAGACTTCCCGCGGTTAGACGGAAAGACCCCATGCACCTTTACTATAGCTTCGCACTGGCATCAGGATTGTGATGTGCAGGATAGGTGGTAGGCATCGAAGCGGGGACGCCAGTCCCCGTGGAGCCACCCTTGAGATACCACCCTTCGCACTCTTGATGTCTAACCGCGGCCCGTTATCCGGGTCCGGGACCCTGCGTGGTGGGTAGTTTGACTGGGGCGGTCGCCTCCCAAAGAGTAACGGAGGCGCGCGAAGGTTGGCTCAGAGCGGTCGGAAATCGCTCGTTGAGTGCAATGGCAGAAGCCAGCCTGACTGCAAGACTGACAAGTCGAGCAGAGACGAAAGTCGGCCATAGTGATCCGGTGGTCCCGAGTGGAAGGGCCATCGCTCAACGGATAAAAGGTACGCTGGGGATAACAGGCTGATGATGCCCAAGAGTCCATATCGACGGCATCGTTTGGCACCTCGATGTCGGCTCATCTCATCCTGGGGCTGGAGCAGGTCCCAAGGGTATGGCTGTTCGCCATTTAAAGAGGTACGTGAGCTGGGTTTAGAACGTCGTGAGACAGTTCGGTCCCTATCTGCCGTGGGTGTAGGATACTTGAGAGGAGTTGCCCCTAGTACGAGAGGACCGGGGTGAACGTTCCACTGGTGGACCAGTTGTCGTGCCAACGGCAGTGCTGGGTAGCTATGAACGGACAGGATAAACGCTGAAGGCATCTAAGCGTGAAGCCCCCCTCAAAACAAGGTATCCCTTGAGAGCCGTGGAAGACCACCACGTCGATAGGCCGGAGATGTAAGCGCAGCAATGCGTTCAGTTGACCGGTACTAATGGCTCGATTGGCTTGATTTGATCCGGAAGAAGGCAGACCCTCCTTCCAGAAGCAGCCTTGGACAACCCATCCTGAAAAATCAGGATAACGCCGATGTCGCTCCTTCTCAGGTCTGGTGGCCAAAGCACGAGCAAAACACCCGATCCCATCCCGAACTCGGCCGTTAAGTGCCGTAGCGCCAATGGTACTGCGTCTCAAGACGTGGGAGAGTAGGTCACCGCCAGACCTGAAAAGAAGCGACAATCCCTCAGAACAAATCATGACGCGGGGTAGAGCAGCCCGGTAGCTCGTCAGGCTCATAACCTGAAGGCCGCAGGTTCAAATCCTGCCCCCGCAACCAGAAATTCCAGTATTATCAAAGACTTTAAAGCCGAGCATAACGCTCGGCTTTTGTCGTTTGCAGTTTACATCAACGCCACATCAACACAACAACAGAAAAACCGCAACAGCATGCATGCGCGGGCATAGGCGCGCATCGGAGGGTAGGTTCATGGTGGCGGCAAGCAGCGCTAATCGCCGCCTCTGGGCTCCGTTAGAGGTGGTTCGGTTGATCTGAACGGGTTCCGGGCGTTTTCTAAGTGGCTTTCCGCCTTGGTTACGCCGCCACCGCTTCGGGCATCGGCTGGTTGAAGTAGGCCTGATCGGGCGTTTTCCCGTCAAGCGACGAATGCGGCCGTCGGCTGTTGTAGAAGCTCAGATACCGGCCAATTCCGGTCCGGGCTTCGGACACGCTGGCATAGGCCCTCAGGTAAACCTCCTCGTATTTGATGGTCCGCCAGAGGCGCTCGACGAAGACATTGTCGCGCCACGCGCCCTTGCCATCCATGCTGATCTTGATCTCGCGGGCGGCCAGCACCTTGATGAACTCGGTCGATGTGAACTGACTGCCTTGATCCGTGTTGAAGATTTCGGGCGTGCCGTGACGTGCCAACGCCTCCTTCACAGCTTCCATGCAGAACTCGGCCTCCAGCGTGATCGACACTCGCCATGCGAGGACGCGCCGGGTGAACCAGTCGAGCACAGCAGCCAAATAGATGAACCCGCGGGCCATGGGGATGTAGGTGATGTCCATCGCCCAGACCTGATTGGGCCGGGTGATGGGCAGGCCTCGAAGCAGATAGGGGTAGATCTTGTGCCCCGGCGCTGGCTTCGAGGTGTTCGGCTTACGATAGAGCGCCTCGATGCCCATACGCTTCATCAGCGTGGCAACATGCAGCCGCCCGACCTTGAACCCTTCCTGAACCAGCAGACCCTGCAGCATCCGGCTGCCCGCGAAGGGGAATTCCATATGCAGCTTGTCGATCCGGTGCATCAGCTTCAGATCGGCGTCCGACACCGGGCGGGGCCTGTAGTAGATGCTGCCCCGGCTGATCCCCAGCACGATGGCCTGGCGGCTGACGCTCAGCTTGGCGGTGGGATCGATCATTTTCTTGCGCTCGGCAACAGACCCGCCTTGCCGAGCGCGCCGGACAAAAAATCATTCTCCAGCGTCAGCTCTCCGATCTTCGCATGCAGGGTCTTCACATCGATGGTCGGCTCCGGCTCGGCCTTCGGGGCTTCCCCGAATACCCCGGTCGCGCCCTCAAGCAACTGGTCACGCCACTGCTTGATCTGGTTCGGATGGACGTCGAATTCTTGCGCCAGCTCGATCATGGTCTTCTCGCCCTTGATCGCGGATACCGCCACTTTCGCCTTGAAAGCCGGGCTGTGGTTCCGGCGCGGTCGTCTTGCCATGGTCTTCTCCTCGCTCGCAGCATCATGCCGCTGTTGCGCGGAAAATCCACTTATCCCGGCTGTTCAGATCACCGCAGCCAGATCTGTTAGCTCTCTGACCTGCCCCCCGGAAGTTCCCTCGCTGTGATGTAGAGTCTGCCCAACCTGAGAAGGAGCAGACGACGTGAGGAAAAGCCGTTTCACCGAGGCGCAAATCATCGGGATGATCAAAGAGCAGGAGGCTGGTTTGCCGACCTCCGAGCTTTGCCGGAAGCACGGGTTGAGTCCCGCGACCTTTTACAAGCTGAAGGCCAAGTATGGCGGGATGGACCTGTCCGACGCCAAGCGGCTGAAGCAGCTCGAAGACGAGAATGCGAAGCTCAAGCGCCTGCTGGCGGATGCCATGCTCGACAATGTGGTTCTAAAGGATCTCCTGGGAAAACCCTGACGACACCGATGGCGCGGCGGGACGCGGTGCTGCGGGCGATGAAGGATCATCCGATCTCTCAACGCCGGGCCTGCGTCCTGATCGGTGTCGATCCGAAAACGGTGCGGCGGGACAGGCCGCCCGACAACCCGGAAATCCGTGAGGAGATGCACAAGATCGCCGAGAAACGCCGACGCTTCGGCTATCGGCGTGTGGGCATCCTGCTGGAGCGCAAGGGCATGATCATGAACGAGAAGAAGCTCTACCGCATCTATCGGGAAGAGGGGCTGTCGGTGCGCCGACGCCGTGGCCGCAAGAGGGCCCGCGGAAGCCGAACCCCAATGCCGGTGCCATTGCGCCCAAACCAGCGGTGGTCGCTGGACTTCCTGTCGGACACGTTCGGGGCTTGCCGCAAGTTCCGCATCCTGGCGGTCAATGATGATTGCTGCCGCGAGAACCTGGCGCTGATCGCAGACACCAGCATCTCGGGCTCGCGGGTCGCACGGGAACTGGACGCGCTGGTCCGCATCTATGGAAAACCCGCTTGCATCGTCTCCGACAATGGCACCGAGTTCACCAGCAAGGCGATCCTGAAGTGGGCAAATGACAACAAGGTCGAGTGGCATTACATCGACCCGGGCAAGCCGCAGCAGAACGGCTACCTCGAGAGCTTCAACGGCAGCTTGCGCGACGAATGCCTCAACGAGGAGATATTCGACAGCCTGGCTGATGCCCGCCGAAAGCTGGCCCTCTGGCGATACGATTACAACAACGTCAGGCCGCATTCCTCGCTGGGCAACCAAACGCCAGCAGAAGCGCGCCGGGCGCTTGAGCAATCTGAGAGCTCCGCGCCCGGCGCGCTTGCCACACCCGAAACCGACCACTATCAACCCCAAGGACTCTCGTTATGAACGAGGGACGACCGGGGGGCAGGTCATCTCCTTTAGCTTCGTTCACGCATGCTTGGCGGCAACCGAAGAGTTGCCGCCGTTGATCATACTGTCCCGTTAGGCCGAAGGTGAAAGTTCATCTACAGCAATGACGTCAGACAGTTTGACCCGCCCACTGTCGACAGCCGCAGCCTTTCTCTCAGATGCATCGTCACCTTCGGCATCATTGTGCTGGATCGGGGCCCAGATACCCATCGACGAGATATAGGCAAGCACGTTTGTGTGGGCGCGATTATGGCTGAACGAGACAATTTCCCGGCTAGCATCGACCTTCAGTGTGTCCCTCAAGCATTTCACCAGAAAGACTCCGATGGCTTGCGAGACAGCTGATCTGAATTTCTCTGTCTCGAATGGGCCTCCAAAGGATGCAGAACCACCAGGTGCTGCAACGGCGAAATAATAATCCGGACAGGTGTAATAGGCAAAGTACGGGCTGCCAGATTTGCAGACGAAAGCAACCTCCATGATTTTGCCCTCAAAGTGATCCTTGGGGAACCTTCGAACGGCCTCTCCTGTGAAAAGAATCCTTCCACCTCGAGTTATCGAGACGACTTCCAAATCATGACCCATGACCCGAAGCTTGCTCTGCGTTTCCGGTCACGTCCGTCAAGCTGGTGTAAATTCCTGGATGGCCTGAGGGCATGATCAGGCGGCTTTCGTGGTTATGCTGAGAATGGGGTCGATCTCCTCCTTGTCGATCTCGGCGAAGGCCTCGACCATCATGTAGCGGCTCGAGGTCTGCCATTCGTCGTTGGCTTCGAAGAGCACGGCGCCGATCAGGCGCATGATTGAGGCCTCGTTGGGGAAGATCCCGACGACATCGGAGCGCCGCTTTACCTCCTTGTTCAGGCGCTCGATCGGGTTGGTGCTGTGCAGCTTGGTCCTGTGCTGGCGCGGGAAGGACATGTAGGCCAGCACGTCATGCTCGCTGGCGTCCATGAGATCGGCCAGCTTGGGCCAGCGCGGGCGCAGTTGTTCGGCAACCTTGCGCCAGGTTTCGCCCGCATGGGCGCGGTCGGGCTGGTCGAAAGCCTGGCGGATCGCGGCGGCGACAACGGTGTGTTGGCCGCGCGAGACGTGGGCGAGAGCATTCCTGATCCAGTGAACGCGGCATCGCTGCCAGGTCGCTTCGAACACCCGGGCAATGGCTGCCTTGAGGCCGGTGTGGGCATCGCTGATCACCAGCTTGACCCCACTCAGCCCCCGGGCGCGGAGGGAACGCAGAAACTCGGTCCAGAAGGTCTCGGCCTCTGAGGGCCCAATGCCCAAGCCGATGATTTCCCTTCGGCCCTCGGTGTTGGCCGCCACCGCAATTATGGCCGCGACCGGCACGATGCGCCCGCCTTGGCGGACCTTGAGATAGGTGGCGTCGAGCCAGACATAGGGCCAGTCGCCGGTGAGCGGCCGGTTCAGGAACTCCCCGACCCTGTCATCGATATCCTTGCAGAGCTTCGAGACCGTGCTCTTCGATATCCCGCTGAGCCCCATGGCCTGCACCAGCTCGTCGACGCGGCGGGTGGAGACGCCGCCGATCCAAGCCTCCTGGATCACCGCCACCAGCGCCTGCTCGGAGGTCTTGCGGGCCTCGAGGAAGCCCGGGAAATAGCTGCCCTGCCGCAGCTTCGGCACCCGCAGGTTCAGCGTGCCCAAACGGGTATCGAGAGCGCGCTCTCGATACCCGTTGCGCCAGGTCGTGCGTTCACCGCTGCGTTCATGCCGGCCGGCGCCGATGATGCCTTCCACATCGGTCTCCATGATCAGTTGCAGCACGGCTTCGGCAATGCCGCGCAAGAAGTCGCCCTGATCGTGCTTGGCCAGAAGCTCGGACAGGTCCATGTTCGTCTTGGTCATCGGGGTCTCCGTAGGGGCCGTGGTTGAAGTCGCCAAACTCCACCTCGAACATACACCTCGATGGCCACCTGGGATCACACCGCCGACGGCGATGAAATTACACCAGCTCCTCGGACGCTAACGCGTTTCCTTCTTGAAAAGGCCAAACACTGATTTTCCTTCCTTTGTATGTTCTTGTTCGTTCGACACTGAGCATCAGTCATTTTGAGCCACGGAGCCTGGGGCATCGCGGCGACCCGTTTTCTGGCACACCAATGTCATTGTTTTCTGGCTCCAGGCTTCGAGACAGCGAGCCTGAGTTCTTCCGCACCGCCAACGTGTCCTATCTCGCGGGCTCTGATTTCCGCCACTGATGCCTTTCCTGTGCAGTCCGGGTAGCGGACGCAGCTGAAAAAGTCTCCGTAGCGACCGTGTTTCTCCACAAGCCAGCCATCCGAGCATTTCGGGCACTGATGGTGTTCCGTCCCACAATGTGAGCATTCGAGGATCCCTGAAGTCCCCGAAACCGTCGGCATCCCGATCCCGCAGTGACTGCAGGCAGGCATGTAATTGCTGCACATGAGGCTGTGCTCGCATCGATACCATACTCGGCCATCCTGGGCGGGCACTGGAAGCAAGCGTCCACCGCATTCGCTGCAAGGTACGTGACCCGCAATCGACCCGGTCGAAGTCGCTAGACCGTATTCAGTCTCGGAAACCAGTTCCCGCACGAAGCATGAGGGTTCGGCTTCGGACGCAAGCAGTGTGACGGTTGAGCGTGCGCGGGTCATTGCCACATACATGATCCGCCGTTCTTCGGCGTGTTGAAATGGCTCTCCTTCCGGTGAGACCAAGCTCAGGATCGGGTCATCGGTGACTTCGGACGGGAAGCCATACTTGCCGTTGTTGCATCCAAGTATAACGACATGATCGGCTTCCAGGCCTTTTGAGCCGTGGATCGTCTTGAAGCTCATAGACAAATTTGGGAACTTCCGCCCGAGAGCCACCATGTCGGGCCGTTCGTGGCGATACCTTGCCAGGAGAAGAACGCTGGTCACGTTGCCGGTCCCGCGTTCCTTGGCCCCGAGTTCCGTCAGATTCGTCAAGGTCTCGAGGAGTTCAGCCTCTTGCTTGGCTTTTTTCGTCCAAACCACACGAAGCGCAGGGCCTTCTGCTTCTCCGGCCGGAATGATCGTCTTTTCGATCTGAGCGGGGTTTTTCAGTATGAAGCGTCGGGCTGCGAGAGCGATCTTGTCCACCGACCGGAAAGTGCGGCCCAAGTCCACGACTTGATGAATATCCTTCTCGGCGCCGAACTCACCACCGAACTTGGGGCCAAAGCTGCGCATGATTTGAATGTCCGCTCCGGCGAAGCGGTAGATCGACTGCCAGTCATCCCCTACCGCGAAGATCCTCGCATCCCCATGCTGGGCCTTCAAGGCACCGACAAAGCGCGCCCGATCTTGCGAGATGTCCTGGAACTCGTCGACAAGGATATGCCGGAACGGGCTCTGATAAGCCCCACTCTCGACATATCCGGCGGCCCGAAGAACCATGTCCTCAAAGTCGATCCTCTCGCCCAATTCATGCTGATATTGGCGGAGCACCGGCTCAAAGACCGCTAGAAACGCTCTGCCGCGCTCGCCCATTTTGAGCTTGTCCGCCTTTGATCGGCACGCTCCCAGGGTATAGGTGCCGCCCTTGAACTGAAGCAGGAAGGTGCCAAGGAGTTGCGTGAAGCTATCGACATGCCCCAGCTCGACAACACGGTCATAGATCGACTCAATCGGTCGCGGTCGCATCATCACATGCGGACCAAGCTTTTCGGCCAGTGCGTCGAGAAGCCGTCCTTCCTGGCGTTCATAGCTGTAGGTTTCGATGAGTTTGGTTTCAAAACTGGCATGGACTTTTCGCTTCCAGTCCATCGACGCCAGGTATTCCTTGCGATCGACAAACGGCGCGGTGACAAGCATCTCTCCAAAGCCGATTGGTGATTTGGCTTTTCTGACACCGAAGTGTTCAAGGTAGATGCCGCTCTCGGTCAGGCGAAAGTCCGGAGTATAGCCTCGCCGTCCCGAATCTGGCAGGCGGTGTTCGTACTGCGGCTCATACTCATAATCGATACCGTTTCGATACAGCCAGTTAG
The DNA here is from genome assembly GCF_009696685.2 of Paracoccus sp. SMMA_5_TC. NCBI lineage: Bacteria > Pseudomonadati > Pseudomonadota > Alphaproteobacteria > Rhodobacterales > Paracoccaceae > Paracoccus > Paracoccus sp. SMMA_5_TC. Next base: position 820,186 of record NZ_CP102355.1, on the reverse strand, counting down.
CGATCAGGAATTCTTCGTAGCTGCGAACCTTTTCGCCTTGAAGCGTTCGAAGATTGAGGCTTTCGACGTGGGTATACCAAGCGTGCTTGGTATCGTAGTCCCATTCGCTGCCGCATTCGATGGGGAACTGAGTGAACCAATCGACAACCACATTCGCAATTTTTTCGTCCGTCGCGACGAGCTGCCGAAGAATCCGCCGGATAAGGTCGGAATACCGCTTCTGGTCTCCGGCATGTGAAGCAAGAGGTGGTTTCGTGCCCTCTACGTGGCCGATGATGTGGTAGGCCAACGCGTGAAATGTCCACGCCTTGACTGGCACGTTACACGCCCGGCCTATGCGCGTGGCCATCTCATTTGCGGCCTCTTTACCAAAGGCCAAGGGAAGAATTTCTCCTGACTCACGCATCCCCGACTTCAGCAGGTAAGCGGCCTTCGCAGTTATGACGCTTGTCTTGCCTGACCCTGCACCAGCCAGAACGAGGGTGGCGTCTTCTTCGCTGAGAACGGCGCGCCGCTGTTCTGCTGTGAGTGGCTGAGACTCGACTCCATCGAGAAAGCCGGCCCAACGGGCAAGTTCGCGTTCCAGGTGCGCCGCTATTGCGCTCTCCCTAGCTAGTTTGGGATCTTTCAAGAAGTCATTGATCCGTCCGCAAACCGCCTTGTCGGCAATCATCCCTTCTACGCGGGCCAGTTCCTGCTTCAAAAATCCGCGATATTTTGCGGCCTCGGACAGGATCGGTGGCGTCACGCAGGCCGCAGGGTACCGGGACGCGCTTTCAAGCCAGTCCAAGGCCGCCGACAAATCGTGGAACTTTGCGACATCCCACGCGGTCTCCGGCTTCTGGTCCTCGGCAGCCTGCGGTGTCAGGGTCAACTTTGGGCGGGTGCTGACCGGCTGGTACGACGGAGCCGATGACGGCCGACGCGATGCGCCGAAGAGTTCTCCAACCAATCCGAAAACAGCCGCACCGATCAGCCACTCAATCATTGCCTAGACCGCCCACCATCACCTGTCGAGACTGTGCATTGGCCGTGCCAAGTGACCTTTGTGCGACCGAAAACGGTCGGCTACGAGGCGAAGTCTTCTGAAGGCTGTGTGTTTCATCGTGAATACGATGTCGAACTGTCGGCGGTCCGTTCTGCATTCAGACTTCGAAGAAGCGCTTTACGCCCAGAAGCGGCGCTGCGTTCTCTCCTAGATAGGATTTCTTGATCATGTGGCCGACAACAGTGCAGCGGGCCATCTTTCCGAGTTTGCTTCCCATTCCAGACCGACTGAGCGCCAAGCTGAAATCGTTCAGACCATCGGTGATCTGGTCGGCAGCAGATCCTTCGACAAGTCGATTTAGGCCACCCCTGTAGAGACTTGAGGCTATTCCCGTTCGACGAATGAAAGCTTGCACATATCCGTCCTCGCTGGAGCTCGCGGCGTCCAATTCATAGGCAATGACGTCCATCGTAGCACCATATTTGATGCTGACGGCGGTCACAAAACGACACGCGCAGACCATTAAGATCGGTGGGAGAAAGCCGGTTTCGACTGAGCCTGCGGCCAACGCGGCAAGGTTGTCCATTCCGAAACCGGCCCGATCAGCACCCTCCAACATGTAAAGCTGCTGCTCTGCTTTGGGATGGCCTATCGCCGCCGCTTTGTAGAAATTGTCCGCTGCGGCATCGAGATCGAAGGTGGGCAGATAGCCGCCTCCGTGCAGGAGGAACAGGTTGTAATACGCGGATCCGTGCTCACCTTCGGCGGCCCGATTGAAGTGATCATAAGCAGCTTGGAAGTTCTTGGCGCTCACGGCTAGGACGCCTGATCTGTATTCGTCTTCCGCCCGGGCATCCGAGCTTTTGAAAAATTGCTTGCCGAAAAGCGCCATTCAGATTTGTTCCATTGATAATGTGCCAGGTTGGCCGGCCGCCCTAGGTTGATTTGGATGCGTAAAGCATTGAGAGTCAAGGACCGGTCAAGTCTGCACGCACCGCGGCCTTGGCCGCATTTCTCACCACCGATCGACGGCGAACCACTGGCACTGATCATGAGGGCCCGCCCGGCCCGGACTTCAGTGGCAAGCCCGCGCTTGGTCGCGCAGCACGGCGTAGTCGCTGAGCATCCGGACGACGATGGCATCTTCTGGCAGCGCCTCGAGCTCGTCAGCTGCGCGCACCTGATCGGCGGCTGTGTAGTCGACCACGGGCGGACATGGCGCGCGGGTGTCAGAACCGCCCGTCGCGCAGCCGGTCAGCCAGAGCGTCGTGATCATGAGGGCGGCGAGCGGCGGCGTCGAGCATCTGTCGGTGGATGGCATCGTTTCTCTCTCTGGCATCAAGCCTTTCGGCGGCGCGCCCAGCGCGTTCACCGGTTCGGCGCAGGTTGAACAGAAACAGCAGGATCGCTGCTGCGGTGAGGATCAGGCCCAGCGCCTTGCGCGCCGGGCCTTGGTTGAGGAGCCAGCCGATCACCGCTGGCCCCGCTTCCAGTCATCAATCCGCGCATGGATCGTGACGGCGATACCGATCAGCGCGATGACGATCAGCACCCAGCGCAGCGTGTCGAGATATGGCACCAGCGGCTGGATGGTGGACTGGGTCTCGGCGAGAACGTCCTGCAGTACCTCGACCCCAGCTGCGCCGACCGTGGCGGCACCGGCCGCCCCGCCGCCACGGAGCGTGCGGCTTCCCGACAGCACTTCGCGCGCCAGTGGCAGTTCAGGTGCAAAAGGCACCGGCCGCGCCGGGAACGGATCGCCCCACGAACGAGCGGGCCCAAGGTCGATGTGCATGAAGCCGGAGCGGGGATAATACCCGAACCCCAGGAACCCGACTGCCCGCGCCGCTGCCTCGAAGGCCGCGGGATCGTGGTTCGCCATGGCGATGTCGAAAGCGGTCCCCTGCATGTGCTTCGAGGCCGGGGCCCCGCCGACGGCGCGGTTGTGTTCCGGGCTGCGGTAGGCCGAGCGCACGATCAGCGGCTTGCGCAGCCTGTCACGCAGGGCCTGCAGCTTGTCCATCGCCTCGGTGTTGATCTTGATCGCCCCGGTGCCGCGGCAGGCGATTTCGGCGGCCGAGAAGTTCGGCCAGCGCCAGGTGTTCACGGGCACGTCGCGCCAGTGGGAGTAGCTCAGGGTGGGCATGGGATCCTCCAAATGAAAAACCCGCCTCTGGGGCGGGTGGGGTGTCGGTTGGCGAGGTTCGGATGGGTCAGTCGGATCGGCTGCGCTGGAATGCGTCGAACAGCATGTCCCGCATGGATCGGATGTCCGTCTCGATCCGGTCGAGGCGGTCGCCATCGGCCTTGCGGTCCTCGCTGCGCTGGCGGTCGATCCGGTCCCGTTCGGAAACCAGTTCGCGGTCGAGGCGGTCCAGCAGGGCCTCGTTGGTGAAGGCCTTGCGCGTGATCGCCGCGAACAGGGCGATGGTGCCGCCGATCAGGGCTGTCAGCGCGGCGGTGATCCCATGGTCCCGAAAGGCCCGCGCGACCTCGCTGGTCAGGGTGGTCTGGTCGTTCATGATGGTCCTTTCGCGGTCATGCTGTTCAGAAATCGGTTTCGAGGTAGACCCCGGCACAGTCGTATGCGACGGCGGCGGCGGTCGCGCCGGTGTTCATGAACAGACGTGGCGACAGGAATTGCGTCGCTGCGGGCAGGTCCGCGGTGACCTCCTGCTCGAAGACCACGCCAGAGACCTCGTCGACGACGCGCACCCAGACGGATGACCCATTTGGTGGCGCCGCGATGAACAGGGTCAGCACGCCGCCCGTGGCGATGGCGAAGGACGCGCCCATGTCGGTCAGGGTCGGCGCCCCGGTGCCGTCGTTTGCGACCAGTTGCCAACGGGTGTGAGTGCCGCGCTGGAAGCCGATGCCTATGCAGTTCACCACGGCGGGAAGCGTCAGGGTGGTGGCCAGCGCGGCCGTCGATCCATATAGGCCGAAGAACCCCATGCCGGTCGTCTGGAGTGTCGTCAGCGAAATCCTCGTCACGAAAGTCCAGCCGCCCAATCCTGCCGCATTGCCGCGCCAGCAGGCCCAGCCAGCGGATCGCTGGTCGGCGACCGAGTCCGCCACCGCCGCAGAGGTCAGACGCCAGCGCCGCATCGAGGCGGCCAGGTTCGTGGCGGCCAGCGTCGGGTGGGAGACGGTGCCGACCGAGGTGACGGGCAGGCCTTCGCTGGTGATCGTCGTGCCGGTCGAAGGCGCCCAGTTGGCGATCCGGTTCACCCCGAAATGCGGCTGCAGCGGAAAGTCCCGGCCCGAAGGGCGCATCACGTCGATCCATGGCGCCCCGGCGCGGTTGCGCGCATAGACGGAGGCCTTGCCTGCCGGTGGAGGCGATGGCGCTGCGGCCAGTCCCGGCAAAACCGTTGGTTGCGGCAATTCCACCTGGCCGCTCGCTCGGTCGATCCGGATCGCGTCGTAGAAGGCCGATCCGTCCGGGCTGACCTTGAAGCTGAAGTCGTCGTTGCCGAGCAACCCGATCAGCGCGCGGGCGGAGAAGCCGGTCTTGAAGGCGAAAGCTGCGTCGTTTCCGGCGGCCGCCTTGTTTACGGTCGCCTCAATGCCCGCCCCTGCGTTGTTCAGAAGGACCGCAGGCGTGTTGACCGACAGCCGGTTGTAGCTGTCAGCGGTTGCCCCGCCGAGGCCCAAGAGCTGCGCGGTCAGGTTCGCCTGGGGCATGCCGACCTGCGTGACGGCATTGGCGAAGGTGACGGTCGGTGTGTTGATCACCGTTGTCCCGCCAGAACCTGCCGTGGCCGAGCCGATGTTCACGACCGTGGTCGATCCGGAGGCACCGCCGGTGCCAAGGTTCACGGTCTTGGTGACGCCCGTGGTCGTGGCCCCGGTGCCCATGCCGTAGGTCGCAGTACCGGTGGACGTGCCGATGGTCGCCGTTGCACCGGACGTGGTTACTGTCCCGGAAGCGGTCAGCGTGCCCGAGAATGTTTTGTTGCCGGTGAAGGTCTGCGTCCCCGCGAGGATCGCCAGTTCGGACGAGGTGTTTGGCATCGTGAAGCTGCGCGTGGTCCCCGCGCTGATCCCCGCCAGCGAGAAGGTGGCCTTCTTCGTAGGATCGGTGTCGTTCACAAGGCTGAAGACCGCGTCCGACACGTCGCGTGGCTCGCCCACCACATCCCACGCGCTGCCGGTCCAGACGAGGAACAATCCCTCGGCCGCAACCCAAGTGAGCCAGCCGGTCCGCGGCACCAGCCGGATCCAAGCGCCGTCGATCCAGAAGGCGATGTTCAGATCCCACCCGGCCCAGAGGCCGGTGGCACCCGAGGCCACCAGGTGCCGGTTCCCATCGGCGGGGCTCGCGGGCGGGACAGTCCGCGTGCGGTCGAGGACCGAGAGCTGCACCATCGCGTCGAGCAGGCGCAGCGCCTCGTTATGCGTGACGTGCTTCTGCGCTTGGCCGGCCAGAAGATACGGCAGGCCCAGATGGGTGGAGGTGTCAGACATGGGGTTCCCGCGTGTTGGGATCAGAACTGCAGAGTGACGGACGCAGGCGTGCCGCGGCCGAGGCGGTTCGAAAGCTGGTGGATGCGGATCGCCAGCGTCTGGCCGGGACCGAGCGACGCGCCCCAGTCGGCGGTCTGCTGGGCGGCGGTGTAGAGGACGGAGGTCGTGCTACTGGTCAGCGTGCGCTTGACGGTCATCCCGTCGAGGATCTGCACCTCGTAGGACTCAACGTCTTCGGCCAGCGGCACCTCGACCTGCTCCCAGGCATCAGCCACCAGCGCGCGGGATCGGCGCGTCCAGCGGATTGTCAGATCGCCCGGGCTGCGGGCCGTCCGCCAGGGCTGTTCGACATGGGCTGGGGCGAAGGGGACAAGGCCCCGGCCGGTCGGGGTGAAGCCCAGCGCGGCATAGCTCGCGTCGCCGACGGAGCGAGCGGCCGGGCCCACGCGCCAGTTCCATGGTAGTCCGAGGTCGCCCTCGGCGATGGGCAGCGAGGCCAGCGTCGAATCCAGCAACACGACCCTCGCACCGGCCGGGGCCGGATTGCCCATCGCATACTCCGTCCCTCGCTGACCGCGCAGGAGGCGGGTCAGGCGATAGCGGCCCGGGGCGATCAGTTCGGCCGCGCCTGCTTGGACGATTTCCCAGACCCCAGCCGCGGGCTCGACGGCTACCGCATTGGCCCCGCTGAAGAGGGCCACGTCGGTCACGCTTTCCAGCGTACCGGACAGCAGATCGACGGCCAGCTGATTGCCCAGATCGAAGCGCGAGGTCGGCCCCGGAAAGAAGTCGAAGGCCAGCGTACCGATCCGCGCGCGACTGCCGAAGGTGGTCAGCAGATTGAAGCCATCTGTCGAGGCGCTCCGGAACACCGCGATCTCGCCCGGCCAAGGGGTGGCATGGGCCGCGATCAGGGGGCGATGGGCGGGCTGATCCTCGGTGATCTGCGGCAGGTCCAGCATCACCACCTCCGGCGTGCCGAAGACGACGGGACTCGCCAGTGAGGCCGGGCGGGGATCGCCGGGCGGCAGATCATAGGCGGCACGATCCTGACGGACGGCCTCGATCCCGCGTGCCTCAGCATCGGCGACCGAGACGAGGCGGAATCCCACCTCACGGCCGTCATGCGCAAGCCGGATCACGTCGGCCGGATCGAGAGCCAGCCGCGAGGGCGGCAGGCGGAAGGTGGCGCTTTCGCGACCGATCCACGCCTCCATCAGCGCGCGGCGGCAACGGCGTTCGGCCTCCTCGGGCGGGATCGCCATGGGGAAGGACTCGGACGCGATGCGGGTGGTGTCGACGGTGATGCGGCGGGCCTCGACAAGGGCCGCGTCATAGTCCTCGTCCGCCCGCGCGACCTGCCACTTCAGAGCCTGCGGCAGTTCGGTCTCCTGGCCACGGGTCAGCTCGAAGGCCTCGCCTTCGCGGCTGGAGACCATATCATCCACCGTGAGGGTCAGGCGCGATGCCCGCCCGCGCATGACGAAGCGGATCACGCCTTCGGTCTCGATGGCATCGAAGCTGAAATGCCGGGCCAAGGTGGAAATCGACGCGCGCGGGCTTTCCAGCGCCCCGATCACATAGCCTTCGACCGCGCCCCAGAGGCCGGAGGCGTCGATGAGGTCTTCCGCCAGCCCGGCGCGCAGGCAGAGGTGGCGCACGAGGGCGGCGAGGGACACCGCGCCGAGTCGTCCGGTCAGCCAGTGGCCAAGTCGCCAGTTGGGGCCGTCCGTCCAGACCCCGGTCAGTTCCGGGAAGAACGGATAGGGTCGCGCATCCCACGTCCAGGCGGCGCATTCCGGCACACGCACCATCCGGCCGCCATAGACCGAGGATAGCGGGTTGTTCGCGGGCTCGCCCCACCACAGGTAACTGGCCTCGAGATAGGCACGCTGGATGGCATCATCGCGCCAGCCGCGCGAGAAGTAGGGCGTGAAGCTCTCGGAGGACTTCGGGTCGAAGAAGACGTTCGGCTGGTTCGTGCCCCGGTCGATGGCGGGGCAACCCAGTTCGGTGAACCAGACGGGCTTCGACTGCGGCACCCATGCCGTGGGCGTGCCACTTTCAACTCCGCCCTGACGGTTGAAATGCGGGTTCGTCCACCAGGCCCGCAGATCCTTGTAACGGAACACCCAGGGCTTGCCTGGAGCACCATCCGTGATCGGCGTCCGGGTCTGGGCCGACCGGTCGGCAGCGCTGGCGTAGAACCAGTCGAAGCCCTCGCCGCCCGCGATATTGGCCTGCAGGTAGCCCCGGTCGTGGATCGCGGACCAGCCTTCCAGCGCATCGGCGTGGTCGAAGCCATCCCGCCAGTCGGAGAGCGGCATGTAGTTGTCGATGCCGATGAAATCGATGTTGGCATCCGACCAGAGCGGGTCGAGGTGGAAGAACACGTCGCCCGACCCATCTGCAGGGTGGTGGCCGAAGTATTCCGACCAGTCGGCGGCATAGCCGATCCTGGGATCCGCGCCGAGGATCGTGCGCACATCTGCCGCGAGAGCCTTGAATGCCGTGACGGCGGGATACGTGCTGGCACCCGACCGGATCGTGGTGAGGCCAGGCATTTCCGATCCGATCAGGAAGGCATCGACGCCCCCGGCCGCTTTGCACAGATGCGCGTAGTGCAGGATCATCCGGCGCAAGCCCCAGTTACCCGAGGACCCGGTCCAGTTCACATTGTCGCCCGACACCGCGAACTGCGCGGGGGTGGCCGCGCCGAAGAAGGCCGAGACCTGCGTCGCCGCAGCGGCGGTCTTGTCTGCGGTCCCGGCATACCCCGCCGCCGGGGAACAGGTGATCCGGCCCCGCCACGGGAAACTCGGCTGGCCCGGCGTCGCGGCATTCGCGCTGTAGGGGTTCGGCAGCGTATTGCCGGGCGGGACGTCCATCAGCAGGAAGGGATAGAAGGTGACCCGCATCCCGCGCGCCTTCATCTCGCGGATCGCCTGCACCACCGCGAAATCCGCAGGCGTGCCGCCATAGACCGGCCGGTCCTCGACGTCCCGGCTGACCAGATGCGCATTCGCCCGCGCCACGCCGTTGACCGTCCATTCCTTGGGGCTGGTGACCTTGGTCGCCACTTCGACGCCCGGCTTGATCGTACAGTTGCCCGCGCGCAGATCGTTGCCGAACCACGCGACGACCAGGCTGACGCTCTCGACGGCCGGGGCCATGGCCTGCAGCCGATCGAGGGCCACGACGATATCGGCTTCATCCGGCAGCGCGTTCAGGTTCTCGGCCACGGTCGTGCCGCCGAATCCGCCCGCGCTCTTGCGGATCGTCTCCGTCGCATAGGTGAACTCTCCCGAGGCCGGGATCATGGTCACCGCCTTCACCAGCCCCTCGGCGGTGTCGGGATCCGCGAGCGGCCGGAACACTTCGAACGACAGCTGCGGAAGTCGGTTGCCGTAAGTGGCAAGCGGCAGCTCCTCGAAGACGACGTAGGCCGTACCGCGATAGGCCGGGGCGTTGGCCGCCCCCATCTTCGCCGCGATGAACGGATCGGCCGTCTGGGTCTCGTTGCCGGGATACCAGCGCCAGGTGATGCGCGTCATGTCGAGCGGCTTGCCGTCGGCCCAGATGCGGCCGATGCCGGTGATCGGGCCTTCACACAGCGCCACGGCGAAGCTGGCATAGTAGAGGTATTCTGTCGTCCGAACCCTCCCGCCGCCACCGCCCTTGCCGCCGCCCTGCGAGGTGGTCTTCGTCTCTTCACGGAAATCGGTCGCCCAGATGATGTTGCCGCCGATGCGCATGCGGCCGTAGAGGCGCGGGATGATCGCGCCTTCCGTGGCGGACGTGATCCGCAGGGAATCCAGCCGTTGCCCTTCGATCTTCTGCGCCGGGGCCAGTGAGGACACGATCCAGCTGTCCACCACCGAACCGATGGTCGATCCGATGAAGCCACCAATGGCAGCCCCGGAAAAGCCGAGGATCGCGCCGCCGAAGGCCCCGCCGATGGCGGAACCGACGGCGCCGAGGACGAGCGTGGCCATGGGAAAATCTCAACTTGCAGGGAATAGGAAGGCGAAGGCGATGCGCCGCCGCCATGCGGGTGTCAGCGGTTCCTCGATCACGCACAGCCGCTCGTAGGCGTGGAGGAAGGTGTCGGGACCGGTCAGGATCCCCACATGCTTGGCGATGGCGCGCGGCACCATCCGGAACAGGATCAGCGCACCGGGCCCGGCCGCGGACGGATCAAGTTCCGGCATCATCCGTCGCGCCCCTTCGGCCAGCACCTCGCACGGCCCGGTCTCGCCCCAATCCCGGCTATAGGGCGGGATGGGGAACGGCTCCGGCCCCACAACTTCACGCCAGACTCCACGCGCGAGGCCGAGGCAATCGCAGCCGACCCCGCGCAGGCTGGCCTGATCGTGGTAGGGCGTGCCGAGCCACGACTGCGCGGCGGCGATGACGCGGGCAGGATCGGCCGTCGGGACGGGCGCGTTCACAGGACCGCCCCCTCGTGGCCGCCGTCCTTGGTGGCATAGCGCAGCACGGCGTCTTGGCCCGGGATGTGCGGGAAGCCCCGGAAGTTGGCGACATTGGCGAACTTTGCGCCGCAGGTCGTGATCCGCTTGTCGCAACCCGCCCGGACCACGAAGGCGTCTGCCGCCGCGATCGGGCGCACCGGCGCCTCCAGCAGGGTCAGGATCGCCACGCCGTCGACGATGTCGTAGGACAACGCCTCAACCCGCCGCCCGGCATTCGCGCCGGTCGACCATTCGACCAGCCCGAAGGCGAACCAGCCCGTAGCGAAGGCGCCGAGTCCGGAAGCGGTGAAGGCCCGGTCGCGCAGCACATCGATCACGGCGCCGGTCCCCTTGAAGGCCGGGGCCTCGAGGTTCACGCCGCAGCGCGTGTCGCCCAAGGCCGCGTCGCAACTGGCCTGGAACGTCCGCCCGACCGTCTGGCCTAGGACATGGGCGAGGCTGCGCACCTCGGCCACGAAGGCCAGCCGTCCGCGCCGGATCTGGCCGATGGCCCCGCGCCGCAACAGCACGCGCTGCGCCGGGTTTGCCCAGTTCACCCGCCAGACCTCAACCGCCGCATTGTCCCAGCGGCCGTCGAGGATGTCTGTCTCGGTGATCCGGTCCGACGACAGCACGCCTTGCGCGTCCTGCGCGTCGACCGAAAGGTCAGAGCCAGACCGCACCTCGGAGGCTGTCAGGCCGCTTTCCGGTTCGAACTCGGTGCCGTCGAACGACAGGGTCCGGTCGTGGTCGGTGAAACCGAAGTTCACCCCATCGGCGCGGGTGATCCGCCAGCACCAGGCAAGCGTCGTCGTGCCCTCGTCGAGATGCGCCTGCAGCGCGGGGTTCAGGGACTTCATGTGCGGATTTCCAAGAGAGGGATCGAGGTGATCGACCCGAGCCGTTCAAGGTCGAGGGTGACATCGAGGGCGTCGGTGTCGAAGCGGACGGGGACGTCGAAATCGAAACCTGCGGTGACGGCAACGCCAGCGGCGGGGGCCGTGGTGAAGGTCACCAAGCCCGTCGCGGTCGAGACCGACCAGCCGGACGCCTGCGGCGTGCCATTCAGGGCGATAGTCACTGTCCCGGCGACGGGCTTGGTGATGGACCGTGTCCAGGACTGCGCGCCGGAGGTGTAGCGCTTGGCGAGCTGGAACTGGGTAGCCGACCCGTTGCCGGTGCCGATAGGCTGATCGGTCGGACCCGGCGTCTGCGATGGCAAGCAGGACTTGAAGTCGGCCCAGTCCTTGAAGCGGAAGCCATGCAGGCGGCCGTTCCTCGCCTCGAAGAAAGCGACGACCGCCGCCAGATCGTCGGCGCGGCGGATGCCATAGGCGACGTCGTAGCGGCGGCGGCTGTTGGCCCAGCTGGCGTTGCGTTCCTCGGCCCCACTCGCCAGTTCGACGATCTGGGTGCGCCGCTCCGGGCCACCGCGCGCGCCACGGCTGATGTTGTCCGGAAAGCGGACCTCGTGAAACGCCATCAAGTTTCTCCATGGTTCGTGCTCTGGCCCCCGCAACCGGTGCCCACTTGCGGGGTCGCACTCACATGCCCCTCCGGCCCAGCGACACGGCGCGCGCGATGTCGCTGGCGACCTGCGTGCGGGATTGCCGGAAGCTCTCGGCGTCGCGGGCGTTGATCGTGACGTTCACGGTCGAGGCCCCTGCCTGGCCGTAACCCGCGGCTTCCCGGCGCGAGAGCACCCGCTCGCCGCGCTGCAGGATCGCGGGCACCTCGTCCGGGCGCAGACCGGCCCAGCCCCCGCTGTGCATGCGCGGGGCACCCGCAAAGGCCAGCGCGGGGACCATTCGGCCGCGGCCTGGAGACCCGACGATGCCGCCCGCGTGCAGGATGTTCGCGAAAATCCCACCCGCCCCGCCCAGCGCGCCGGAAAGGGCGTTCGCGATGGGGCCGAGGATGAAGCGTCGCGCGGCAAGCTTGGCCAGGTCGGCGATCATTGATGTGACCAGATCGCGGAAGTCGAGCTTGCCGGTCTTCACGAAGTCGCCGATGGCGTTCTCGGCGCTCTGGAAGGCGCCCACCAGCGCGCTGCCGATATCCCCGCCGATGTCGCGCGCCTTGGCGGCGTAATCGGCGAGCGCAGCCGTGACCGCCTGCCAGCCAGTGAGAGCGGTGTCCGCACCCTCGGCCGCCGCAGCGCCCGCGTCGCGTGCAGCGCCTCCAGCGCCATCGGCGGCGGTCGCCGTATCGTTCAGACCGGCTGTCAGGGCATCGGCCGCGCCAGCCGCATCCGCCAGTGCGGTCTCGGCCTCGGTCCCCGTGCCGGTGACGGCATCCTTCAGCGCCTGCCAGCTGGCGAGCGGCCGACCGGCGGCATCGGCCAGCATCCCGGCCGCTTCGCGATAACCCTCGGCCCGAGCGCGGGCGTCGTCGGCCATTGCGCCGAGGCCGAGGTCGGGTGGTTCCAGATAGGTGCGCGACAGCGCGGCCGAGAAGGCATCCGCGGCGGCGGCACCGGCGGCCGTTGCGGCACCTTCGAAGGGATTGCCGATGCGCCCAAGTTCCACCGGATCGAGAATGCCGATCCGCACCCCACCTTCGCCTGTCGCCCATTCGGGCAGCAGCGCCAGGGCCGCGTTCAGGGTCTCGATGAAACTGTTGATGCGGGTGACGACGCCGTTCAGCATCGCCTCCACGCCCGAGATCAGCCCGTTCGCGGCCTGGAAGGCGAAGTCGCCGATGGCTCCGGGCAGGCTGCCCCAGATCGCCACCGCCGCGTCATAGGCTCCCTGGAAGATCGCCGCCGTCCGGTCGCCGAAGCTGACGACGCCTGCGATGGTGCCCTCAAAGGCTGAGAGACCAGCAGCCTTCAGCCCCTCCCATCCGGCCGCCATCCGCGCGAGGGCCGCGTCCAGCGACAGACCGATGCGCGACCAGACTTCGCTGGCCAGATCGCCCAGCAGCCGGAACGCTTCGCCCACGCCGCCGACCCGGGCCACGAGTTGCGAGAACTGGTAGACCAGCTCGCCCGCGCCGACGATCAGCGCGCCGATGCCGGTGCGGATCAGAGCGCCTCGCAGGAACACCAAGGCGGTGGCAAGGCCGCGCACCGACAGGGCCGCCGCAGCCATTCCCGCGACCCAGCGCCCGGCCATGACGGCTGCGAAGGTTGCCGCATAGGACGCCAGACGCCCGAGGTTGTCGAAGAGCGCCGTGATCGCCTGCCCGATGGGGCCGGTGGCGCGGGCCATGTCGGCGAGTTTTGTGGCGATGGTCTCGAGCGCTGGGGCGACGGCGACGGTCAGGCGGTTCACGAGGCCGGTCCAGATCAGGCTCAGGCGCGCGATGGCGTCGCCCGTCCGCTCGATCTGGGCGGCATCTGCCGCGTTGACCGCCACCCCGAAGTCCTGCACGTCGCGGGCAGCATCGCGCAGGGTGGCGCTGTCGATCCGCAGGAAGGCCAGCGCCGCCCGGTCGCCGAAGAGGTCGGAGGCCACGGCCGCCCGTTCGGCCTCGGGCACGAACTGGTTCAGGGCGTCCTGGATCGCGACGATGCGCTGGTCGAGCGGCAGGGCCTGCAGTTCCGCCGCCGTCAGGTTCAGCCGCCTGAGCGCGCCGACCGCCGCGCCCGAGCCGCTGGCCGCTTCTGACAGGCGCGTGGTGAGCTTCTTCGTCGCCTGCTCGATCTCGCCCATCGAGACGCCCGCAAGCTCCCCCGCCCAGGTCAGGGTCTGGATGCTCTCGACGGTCGTGCGCATCGACTGCGCGAGCTTCGCTTGCGCGTCGATGTTGGCGAGCCCCGAGCGCACCATGGCAACCCCGGCAGCCGCAGCCGCTGCGGCGACAGCCGCCAACGCGATCCCGGCGCGGCGCGCGAAGCTGGCCAGACGCGTGTTGGCCAGTTCCATTTCGGAGGACAGCCGACCGAAGCCCTTCGCCCCGGCCTCGCCGATGCCCTCCAGTTCGGCGCGCACGCGTCGTCCGCCCTCCGCCACGAGGCGGACGGAGACCTTTTTCTCAGCCATTGCGGCGTCCTTCCATCTGCTCGTTGAGTTTGCGCACCATCACCGCCTCGATCTCGGGCAGCAGTTCGGCGGCGATCAGCGGCGCAATTCCCAGCGCCTGCGCCAATGACAGCGCCGACCCCATGTCCCATCCGATGACGGCCCCCGGCGCGATGCGCAGCTGGCCGCCAAGGCGCTGGGTCAGATCCCAGACCTGCCAGCCCTCAACCGTCTGCGGCCGGTTCAGTCTAGCGGGGCAGTTCGGGCAGGGGTCCGCGCAGGCCGCGCAGTAGCCGTCGCCCCCGCCGAAGGACCAGTCGGCGAGGGCGCGGAGGCGTTTTTTTCCGCGTCCAGCATCAGGCCGCGGGCGACGTATTGCGCCTGGAAAGCCTCGAAGACGGGCCAGATTTCCAGAAGGGCATCGATCCCGGCCGGGCTGACGGGAACGAGGTTGCCTGCCTCATCGCCGACGCCTTCCCATTCCAGGATCGCTCGGCGGGCGACGGCCTTGGCCATGGCCAGCGCCATGACTTCCTGGCTTGATGCCTCCGACAGGCCCTCAATGGCCGGATCGGCGCGGGACGAGGCCATCAGCGCGGTGGTGAGAGGGGCCACCAGGACGCGCAAGCCGGGCAGCAGGTCCAGCCATTCGGGCCGGTTCGACAGGTTCAGACGGATCATGGTCAGTATCCCGTGACGGTGTTGACAAGGACGGCGGTGCACATGCGGGCGGGGCTGGTGGCTTTCGCCGCCTGCCAGTCGAAACTGGCCTGGATGCCCTGCGGCCCGGGGATCTCGATCCGCGGGACCGGCAGGTAGACGGCATGTGCCGTGAAGGTGAAGCTGGCATTGGCCCCGAGGCTGTAGGCGAACTCCAACTCGCAGGGCGTGCCGTCGATGGCTTGGGTGACGAGGGCAGAGTCCGCGAAACGGACTTCGATCCGGCCGGTCAGCGCGGCCATGCCGGGATCGGCGCCCTCGATCTTGCCGTCGTTGCGGATGGTCTCGATCCGGTCGAGGCCGTTGGCATAGGTTATCTCGGCCGAGACGACGTTGCCCAAGGCGGTGCCGTTGCGCTTCACCACCCCGTTGAAATGGCCGAAGCGCTGAAGGCCCAGCGCGGTCGGCGTGCCCGCAGCCGTGGTGGCAGCGATGGCTTCGCCCTGCGCGATTAGGCGGGCGGTTGCGGTCAGCAGGCCGGAGCGGTTCATCTGCCAGGACAACTGGTCCATCACGCAACCCGCGTACATCGCAAACCGCGGCACCTCGGGCATCGCCACTTCGATTGCCATCGATGGCAGCGTCCAATTCCCCGACTGGAAGGTGTGGGTCTTGGGTGTGGTCCCTGTCGTGGTCGGGGCGCCGAAGGCGGCCTTCAGCCAGAAGCCGAAAGCCTCCACATCGATCGGCACCACGACCTCGCCATCGGCGGTGACCGCGTCCTTGATGGGGGCCAGGGGATCGCGGCCATAACCGAGAAGCTCCGAGTTCAGCAGGGGCTGTTCCGCGCCCAGCGTGGTGCGGGCAAACGGCATCAGCCGATAGCCGCTGGCGGGTGGGGTGCCGTAGACGGTTTCGAACGCAAGCGCCATCTGCGCCCGCGCGCCGTGTGCGCGTGCCATGGGGGTCTCCTATGTGGGGGAATTCAGGCGAGGGGGCCGGTGGTGGTGTAGTGCAGGACGACTGTGATCACCGCCGCCTTGAGCGCCGCGGCTCCCTCGACAGGCAGATCGACCGAAGCCGGGGCTTCGGGTTCCAACCAGTCACAGAGGCCGCCCAGCGTCCGGTCAGCCTCCAGCGCCGCGCCGATGGCGGCGATCAGGTCGTCAAAGGCGCTAGCCCGGCCGGTGCCCGCTTGGACGACGACCTCCAGCTCGGCCCGGTGCTGGTAGTGGTAGCGCAGGGGCGACAGCGTCACCTCGTGCTCGCCCGGCTGGCCGTCGCGAAGGATGATCAGCCCCGCCGCGGGGATCCGCTCGGGCAACACCTCGTCACGCAGGGTGAGGGCGGCAAGCGGTTGCAGCCGCGCAAGCAGCGCAGCGAGGACGGTTTCGCGGGTGGTGGGCATCTCTTGTTCCGGGGATCCGGGACAGGCCCGGGGTCAGTGTTCCCTGTCGCCTTTCGGCAGAGGCAAGTTGGCCAGCCGTCGCGGCAGATCAGCGCGGCTGTGCAGGAAATCGATGATGACCACCTGCTCTGTGTCTTCGACGAAGACCACGAAATGCTGGCCTGCCCGCGCGAAGCGCAGGTCCTCGGCCAAGGCGGGGTCGATGAGCCGACGGCAATCCTGTGACAGGGCGGTGCCTGCGGCGATCTCGCGACAGGTGGAGATCAGGTCGTCCTCATACGCCGCCGCCTGTCGTGGACCAAAGGTCTCGATGGTCCAGCGGGCGATCTCGATCAGCGAGGCCTCCGCCTGCCTTGTCAGACGCCAGGGTTTCGGCATCAGGTATTTGCACGCGCAGCGGCAAATGCCCGACGGATGGCATCCTCGCCAATTCCCTCGGCCAGATCCCCGCGCCGGGCCTGTTCGAGCCCGGCGGTCAGTCGGCTGCGCAACGCGCCAAGTTCCGCCTCTTCGCGTTCCAGAAGGCGCAGCCCGGCGCGCAACGCTTCGGACGCGTTCTGATACCGACCGGATGCCACCAGGCGGTCGACAAGGTCGGATTGCGTTTCGGTCAGGACGACGTTTCGGGTGGCCATGGGAGTCTCACTGAGGATCATTGGCAATATATGCCAATCCGGGCGGCGTGTCGACGGTCCCTTTCAGAACCTTCTCTCGACCCACCCCGCCACGATCCGGCCCGGCACGCCGTCGATGGCCCGCTCGGCATCCCGCGCCAGATCGAGCCGCTTGCGTAGCTTGACCTGTGGCAACAGCAGGAAGATCGGCACAGTGCTCAGCCCGCGTCCGGTCTTCGACTTCGAAGCCACGGCGCGGCCCTTCGAGTTCAACCTCCCCTCAGCCACCAGCAAGCTCGGTCCCCGGCGGCGATAGATGAACCGCAGGCGTAGACCGGTGCGGCGTTCCCACTCGCCGGGGGTGATCCGGCCCCCGCGGGTGGATTTGCCTGCGGCCGGGGTGGGGATCGCCAGCCAGAGGCCGTTGCGCGACCGGATCAGCGGCCCTGTGTCATGCGCGCCGACGATCACCGGGGCGTTCGACCAGATCAGCGCCGCGGCGTTCAGGCTTTCGCCGCCCTTGGGATAGGTGGCCAGCCGGATCGAATTGCCGAGCCGGGTGCCCAGCCCCGCGCCGGTGATCTGGCCGCGCCAGGCGGATTTGAGTCCCGCGCCCGCCTCGCGCATGGCGGTGGTGACCGCCTTCTCGCCCGCAGCGATTTCCGCCTGCATCATCGCGACGATGTCAGGATCGATGGTGAGCTTCAGTTTCATCGGGTCACGCCGGGCGCAGATCGAGGGTCCAGATCAGCCGTTCGCGGTCGCGCAGCGGTTCCCCCTGGATGACATGGCTGTCCGCATCGATGACGATCACATCGCCTGGTCGCGGGGTGGGCAGGTCGGCCACGCGCACATCTACCACCGTCGTGTCGCTGACGAAGCGCCCCGCGCCGAAGTCGGTGACGCGGTCGGGCGCGCGGCGGATGATGCGGATCGGGCGTTCCTCGGAGGTGGTGGCCGAGATCCAGAGAGCCGGGGCCGCCATGGAGGCATGGGTGAAGATCCGGTCCATGGCGGCGGCAAAGACGGACATGGCGGGGCCTGTCAGTTCGAGCTGTGGATCCGCACGGCGAGGCGCGGCCGCTTGTTGACCGGCAGGATCGAGGCCTCGGTCATCACGTCGATCCAGCGACCCTTCTCGTCCAGATGCTGGCGGGCGTAGAGCGGCAGGCCGATGGTGTTGGCGGTCTCCAGGAGGTTCGCCGGGCCGCCGTAGGTGGTGAAGGTGTCCATCGTGCCCAAGGGGAAGGCGATGCCCTCGTTCGCCGGGACCAGCCGTTCGGTGGCCTTGGTCGAGAGGGTGACGGTGCCGGAGTATTCCTCGAAGAGGATGCCGCCGAAGGGGAAGTTCCGGCGCACATCCTCGCGCAGGGGCTGCGCACCGGTCGAGGCGTAGAACTTGTAGGCCTCTTCGGTCTTCGGGTGCGCGATCAGCTTGTCGAAGAACTCGCGGCTGACGAGGGCGTGCACGCTGGTCATCGCCTCACCCAGCAGATTGTCCTCGATGGCGCGCAGCACCTCGCGCACCTTGCCCTGCACGTTGGTGCCTGCGGTGCCGAGAATGAAGTCGACGGAGATTTGCGCCAGGCCGAATTCGGTGAAGTAGTTGTAGAGAGTGGTCCCGGCCCCATCCTTCACGATGCCGCGGAGCGCGTTCATCTCCATGTATTCTCGCGTCTGGGCATGCTTGCGCCGCATCAGCAGCAGTTTGCGGTTCATCACCTCGACGAGGGGATCGGCAGCGTCAAAGGCGCCCAGCGCGGGTTGCCCCTGGATGTCGGCGGGCAGCACGACGTCGTCATGCGGGATCCACGGCAACGCGAAGGACCGCATGGACCGCCCCTCGCGCGTGCCGACCGTGGCGGGGCCGCCGAGGGGGACCGAGGGCAGGAGGCTGAGGACGCCTTCGTATTGCTCGATGATGACCGAGCGCTGGCTGACCCCTACGAAG
Organism: Paracoccus sp. SMMA_5_TC; assembly: GCF_009696685.2. Lineage (NCBI taxonomy): Bacteria > Pseudomonadati > Pseudomonadota > Alphaproteobacteria > Rhodobacterales > Paracoccaceae > Paracoccus > Paracoccus sp. SMMA_5_TC. The sequence goes on along the minus strand of NZ_CP102355.1, from coordinate 801,658 downwards.
CGGAAGAGGCCGATCTGGGCGAGGCGGGTGTAGAGGTTGGGCAGGATGTTGATGGCCTGCGTCATCTCGGCCAGCGAATAGCCGCCAGCGTCGAAGGGATTGCGGACGAGGGTCATGGTGGGGCTCCGGGAGAATGAGGGTGATCAGACGCCGTCGCGCGCGACGATGCCAACGGCGGCGAGTTGGGTGAGTTTCGCGGCGATCTTGGTGCCGTCATCGACGGTGGCGCCGTAGGCGAGGGCCGCGCGCGACACGATCGAGGGACCGCGGACCAGCACAATGCCCGTGGCATCGGCCAGCGTCGCATCGACGGCATAGAGCAGGACGGCCGTTGCGACCTGCGATCCGTCGGCCCCGGTCGCGGGAGATAGCGTGTACTTGCCGCTGGCCGTGATCTTCCCCAGCACCGAGCCGACGGGATAGGGCAGGCCCGCGAGCAGCGTTACCACCTCGCGGGTGTAGTTCGGGTTGACCTCAAATTTGAGGACATCGCCCATGCTGGGCGGTTCCGTCAGGACGGGCATGGTTCAGTCTCCGAGATGTTGGGGGATGGGGGCGCCCGATCTGGGCGGTGCGCGTCAGCGCGAGGCGGCGGCCGATTTCTTCGCGGCAGCCACGATGGGGCTTTCCTTGGCGCCCGCCGCCGGGGCGGTGGCGATGATGCCTGCGGCATCGCTGCGCGCAGCGAGATCGGCCAGCACCTTGGCGCGCAGGGCTTCGGGTTTCACGCCCCTGGCGACTGCATCGGCAGCATTGATCTGGATGCCGAGACGCGCGGCCTGCGCGCAGACCTGTGCGACCTCGGCTGCTTCCGCTCGGATGGCTTCCGGCGACATCGCGGCCGCCGCCGTCGGCGGCGGTGCGATTTCCGCGGGCGGGGTCGGCTCCGGCGTGGGGCTGGCAGCAGGCGCGGCCGCAGGCTGCGCATGGTCTTCGGGGGCGGTGGTCATCATCAGGCCCTTTCCCTTGGGGTTGGATGAGAGGGTGGTTGTGCCGCGGGGTGCGGCGGCGAACGCGCGGAAGGCGGTGACGGGATCGGCCACCTCATCGGCAAGACCGGCGAAGACGGCCGCCTCACCGCGGAACACAGAGGCTTCGGTGCCCAGCGCCCGTAGGGTGTCGAGGCGGTGGCCTCGCCCTTCCGCGACGGTTTCGGCGAAGAGCTGGCGCAGATCCTCGAGTTCGCCCGCGATCCGGGCGCGGACGGTCTCGGGCAGAGGCTGGTACGGATTGGCATCGACCTTGCGGGCCCCGGCATGGATCAGCGTGACGGCGATTCCCCTCTGGTCGAGCGCCCCGCTCATGTCGCTGTGCATGGCCACGACACCGATGCTGCCGACAGCGCCGGTGCGGGGCAGGATGATGCGGTCGGCCTGGGAGGCCAGCGCATAGGCGGCCGACAATGCATGATCGGCGACGAAGGCGTGGACCGGCTTTTGCGCCCGCGCCGCACGGATGCGGTCAGCCAGATCGAAGGCCCCCGCGACCTCGCCACCGAAGCTGTCGATGTCGAGGGCGATGGCACGGATGGCGGGATCGGCCAGCGCTGCCTGCAGCTGGGTCGCGATCCCCTCGTAGGAGGTCAGACCGGAGGATTGCCCGATCCAGGCACCACGATGCACCAGCGTGCCCGCGATCTCGATGACGGCGATCCCGTCCACCACAGCGAAGGGCTGGCTTCCGTTCCGCGCCTGGCGGCTGGTCAGGTCGTCGCTGAAGAGAGAGGCGCGGGCAGGGAGTGCCGCAGTGGCCTGATCTGCGGGATCCACGGGCATTCCCTCGACCGTGATTTCCCTGCCGGTGATCCGCGGGCCGAGCCCGGTCAGGAAGGCCAGCGCCTTGGCGGGATCGACCATCAGCGGTGTGTTGAAGACGCGCTGGGCGATATGGGTGTGATGCATCATCTGTCCTGGGCGGGCCGGGGGTCCCGGTCCTCTCCGAGGTTGTCCGCGTCTTCTTCTTCCTGCTGGTCTCGCTGCTCACCCTCGGCATCACCCGACCCAGCGCCGCCACCCACCGCCTGTGCCGGGGATCCCGGCCGCCGGAAGTCCAGCCCCAGTTCAGCCTCACGCTTGCGTTCGGCCGCGATTTCCCGGTCGACCTGTTCGGCGTCGTATCCCCGCTCGGCGATGGCCTGCGTGCGGGATTTCAGGCCCGCCTCGATCTGCAGGATTTCTGCAGCGGCATCCTTGGCCGGGTCGATCCAATCCCACTTGGTCGGAAGCCAGTCGCAGGCGAGGTAAGCGCGCCGGTCGGTGGCATAGCCCGGCAGATCGATGGCGCCCGCCAGCACGGCCATGTCCATCCAGCGCGTCCAGACGGCGCGGCAGAGCTGGTAGACCATCACCGAATGCTGGAAGGCCGAGATGCGGCGGCGGAAGTCGACCAAGGCGATCCGGGTGTTCGAGAAGTTCCCCTTCGCCGTATCGCCGGTCAGATAGCCATAGGGCACGCCCAGCGCCGCGCCGATCTGCAGGAGCGTGCGGTACTGGAAGGGTTCGTAAGTGGACCCGGAGTCCGGCGTAGAGGGCGTCGTCACGTCCTCGCCGGGGTCCAATCGCACGACCTGGCCCGGTTCCACCTCGAGATCGTCCTCCGCCGGATCGAGGGCGGTTTCCGGGGCGGGGGAGGTGATGAACATCGCGAACATCGCCGCGGTCTTTTTCCGCTCCAGTTCGGCGTCGTCATAGAGATCGAGGGTGAAGAGCTTCACCACGGCTGCCGCGAAGCGCGAGACGCCCCGCAGCTGGCCCGCCTCGACCGGGTCGAGGATGTGGATAACCTCGGACGCGGACACCCGCACCGTTTCCCCGGCCAGCCCCGGATCGGTCATGTCGCCCGGGTGGCGGCGCAGGAAGTGGTACGCCACACGCCGCCCGATACCGTCGAACTCGATCCCCTGCCGGATCGATCCCGCACCGGGCAGGATGCGGGTCATGTCCTGGGGCAGCATTTCCGAGGGCAGCATCTGCAGCTGCATCGGCACCGTCAGACCATCTTCGGGACGCCGGGTGCGGATGCGCAGGAAGACCTCGCCTGCCAGAAACACCTCGCGCGCGGCCCGGCGCTGGAGGCCGAAGAAGTCGGTCAGCCCCTCGGCGTCCGCCTCGTCGGTCCAGGCTAGCCAGAGTTTCTGCAGCTCCTCCTTCTTCGCCGCGTCCGCGATCTTCGACGAGGGCTTGATGCCGTCGCCGACGACGTGATTGGCAAAGGCATCGACGGCGTTCGCGGCATAGCCATTGTTCCGGACCAGCCAGCGCGCACGGGCGGTGATGGTCTCGCCCGAGGCGGCGATCAGCGTGTTCACATGCGCGCGGGTGGCGCGGAACCCGCGCATGCGGCGGTGCGACTGCGCCGCGTCGAACCCGCCGATGATGGACCCAAGGCGGGCACGGAAGGCGTCGAGAACCATGGTCACAGACCCTTCGTGGCCACAGTGCCCCAGCGGCGGCGCCGGGAAGAGTTGCCGCTGGCCGCTGCAATGCGCCCTTCCAGATCACGGATCGCAGTCGCCAGTTCGGCATCCGAGCCATAGGTCACGGTCTTGCCGTCATAGCTGACGCTCCGCAGCCCGGCGAAGCGGGCTTCCTGCAGTGCCGTGAGCAGGGCCTGCATGCGTTCCAGGTCCATCAGTCCCTCATGAAGTTCGGGGTATAGGCCCGCCGTTTCCGGCGCGGCGTGGTCAGCGTTCCGGCCTTGGGTTGGGCCGGGTCTTGTGTGGCGATGTCGGTTGCGACGGCCGTCGGCATGCGCGTTTCCACGCCCGCCTGCGCTTCCAGCCGCCGCCAGGTCGCCTCGTCCCATCGGTCGGCGCCGAGGATCCATGCCGCGGCACGGGCATAGACCCGGCAGTCCAGCGCCTCGTTCCGCTCGCGCATCTTCTGCCATTCCTGGTGGGCATAGCCGCGCTTGTTGCGGATCGTGACCAGCTGTTCCGCCACCAGCTGCTTCAGCCATTCGGTGTCGGCCCAGCCGGGCAGGTGGATGGTGCCGGGGGCGTCGAGCATCCCGGTGGCGCGGTCCTCGTCCGAGGGGCGTTCGATCCGCAGGAACCGGTAGGTCTCCGCCTTGAACGTCGCCGTTGCCACCGACCAGAGCCTCGCGCCGCGGCGCAGCCGTTTCCCGCCGATGGTGGCATCGACATAGGTCGGGCCAGAAACGGGTGCCGACCGGTTGAACCCTTCGAGGCCCTTCAGCGGTGCCACCTGTTCGAAGCCGACCTTGCGCGACCAGGCATAGACCGCCGCGGCCTCGTAGCCGGTGTCGATCCCCAGCCGCGCCACGGTCATGAAGGCGCCGTTGGCATGCTGCCACGACCGGCCGAGGAGGGCGGTCAGCTTGTCCCAGGCGGCCGGATCGTCAGGCCCGCCCGGAATGACGATGTGATCGACAAGCCAGCTTTCCATGCCCCGGCCCCAGGCCCAGATGTCGGCCTCGATCCGGTCCTTCTGGACGTCGGCCCCCGCGGTCAGGAACAGCCCCGCCATCGGCACCGTGCCCGGCTTCCAGGATTCACGCCGATCCGCAAGCCGCTGCCATTCCGGCGCGTCGCCCGACTCGACCCATGTCTCGCCCAGAAGCGTGTTGCGTGCGGCGCGCAGCGTCTCGTCCGATCCTTGGGCCGCCAGCCATTCCCGCGCGACGTCGGACCAGCTTTTCCACCCCAAGGGCGAATAGAGCGCCGAGAGGTGGAAGCCGATGGCCTTCGGATCCCTGGAAACTGCAGTCGCCCGCCATTCGCCCTTGGCCAGCATCTCGGTTTTGTGGTGCTCGGCGATGGGGCGCTCGCAACCCTCGCAGTGGTAGGCCGCTGTTTCCGGCTTTCCCTTCGCCCAGCGCAGGCGGTCGAACTGCAGCCACTGCATCGTTCCGCAATGCGGGCAGGGCACGAAGTAACGCCGCTGGTCGCTAGCCTCGAACTCGCGCTCAATGCGCGACAGCCTCCGGATCGTGGGCGTCGAGACCATGAACACCTTGCGCCGGTGCGAGAAGGTGGTGGTCCGCGCTTCCGCCAGCGTGACCGGATCGCCTTCCTCGTCCGCCGAGGCCGGATAGGCGTCGACCTCGTCGAGGAAGACATAACGCGCGGGCATCGACCGCAGGCCGGTGGCGGAATTGGCCCCGGTCAGCACCAGGATGCCTCCGGGGAATTCCTTCGACAGCATCGAATTGCCCGCATCGCGGGATCGGGCCGGATTCACCCGTTCGCGGAGCGCCGGGCTGTCCGCAATCAGCGGATCAAGACGGCCCCGCGAGGTGCGCTTCGCCAGTTCCAGGCTCGGCAGCACCGCCAGCATCGGCCCCGGCGCGTGATGGATGACGAAGCCGATCCAGTTGTTCCCGGCCTCGGTCGCGCCCACCTGCGCGGCTTTCATGAAGGTGATGCGCTGCGCAGGATGGCTTGGGGACAGCGCATCCATGATCTCGCGCAGGTAAGGGGCCCGGGCGGTGCGATAGCGCCCCGGTTCGGCCGCGCCGCGCGATGACAGCCAGCGATGCTGATCCGCCCATTCCGACACCGTCAGGTTCGGATCGGGCCGCAGCCCCTGACGCCAGACCCGCAGCAGGTCTTCGGCGCCGTCGAAGCCGAGGTCGAGATCCGCGGTCAGGTCGTTGTCGGCCAGATCATCGTCATCCGAGGGAAACCCTGAGGTCGGCGAGGGCGTCGAGCTGTTCGCGGACATGGGCTTCCAGCACCCTCTGCATGATCGCGGTTTCGATCGTCACCGATGCCCCGGATTGCCGTTCCACCTCCGCCATGATCTGCGCCGCCATCAACGCGGCCACCCGCCCGGGCCAGGTCACCCAGACATCCCGTTCCTGCCGCGCGAGGCGAAACACCAGCGTTTCCGCCCGCGCACGGTCGACCAGCGTGCCCTTCTTCTTTTGGACCGCGATCTGCTTGTCCTGCGCGGCATAGACCGTCAGCAGCGTGCGCGCCTTGATGTAGGACGAGGTCTCGCCCGCACCGCTGGCGAGGCTTTCGCCACCCAAGGACCGCCGCTGCTGGTCGGGATCCGTCATCTCCGCCCGCCGCACATCCGACGCCGCGGCGTTGATCGACCCGTCGTCATGGACCACCAGCCGCCCGTTCTTGCGCGCCTTCTGCACCCCGCCGCGAGACAGGCCTGAATGGGCCGCATACTCGCGTTCGCTCATGCCTTTCATGGCGCAGATAATCCGATCAACCCAATGATATCGCGTGGTATTCAGTTGATTAGAGGGCGCGACAGAGCGAGTCTGATCGCAAGGAAACGATGCAACTCACCAAAGGATGCCCCGCCATGACCCGCCGCACCGCCCGGCCGAACGACAAAGCCCTCGACGCATTCATCGCCGCCAAGGCAGAGATCGACACCATGCTGGAGCGCCTGAAGGCCCTCAGCGATGACCATTTCGAATTCGATCCGGACGCCGTCAACTGGGGTGCCGTCGGATCACTCAACAGCGTTGCCGCCGATCTGCGCAAGATCACCGACTTCCTCTTTGGCGAGGGCGAACACGCCGCCTGACGCGCCCACACGGCGCGACGGCCGCCCCGTCCGATGACGGGGCTTGCCTCCGTAGAAGGCGCGCACTGCGCGCGCCCAAGCGCCCGGAGGCCCCGATGACCACCCCGTCCGACACCCAGTCCCTGATCCTGTCCCGCGCCGCGACCCGGCCCGGCAACCTCGCCCTGCCGCTGCCCGAGGGGCTGGTCGGCGCCGCGGCCAAGATGGTGGTCGGCAAGATGATCGCCCGAGGCTGGCTTGAAGAGGTCGAGGCCAACCTGCGGCGCGGCGAGCCGATGTGGCGCGAGACCGGCGACGGCCATGGCACCACGCTGATCGCCACCGAGGCCGGGCTTGAGGCCATCGGGATCGAGCCGCTGGCGGCCAGCGCTGTCGCCAGCGCGCGGAAAGCGAGGCCGAAGCCGGAACCGGTGCAGACGCCCTGCGACACCGACACCGCGAAACCCGTCGCCATCCGCGCTGGCACCAAGCAGGCCCAGATCATCGCCATGCTCCAGCGCCCCGAGGGCGCGACGGTCTCCGAGATGGTCGATGCCACCGGATGGCTGGCCCACACGGTTCGCGGCTCGATCTCGGGGGCGCTGAGGAAAAAGCTGGGCCTGCCCATCACCGCCGAGAAGGTGGAGGGCAGGGGAACGGTCTACACTCTCAGCAACAGTTGATGGGTGCCTGTGGTGGCTGTTGAAACCACTTCTGTGCGTCTTGGTCTCCAACCGCAACATCGATAGGATCACAGGAAATCCGCAATGTGTGGTGGCCAATGTACATACAGGACGAGATTCCTTCGTCGCGCATCGAACAAGCGGCAATGCTCGAGGGCTTACTCATCGCGCGTGCCACAGGTGGCACCGCTGATGATGGCATATACCAGTATCTCCGCCGCGAGTTCATGGCAGAGGCCGCGCTGTGTGATCTTCTGCCTCCATTTGTGAGAACATATCGCAACCTTTCTGCATTCTGGCCATACATCCAGCGCGAAGCAGGTAGCTATGCCGAGCGCCGCGAGATCATTGGAAAGGCTTTCACCCCACTTATGGATTTTCTTGAAGGCCGCAATTCGGCTCCCGGCGATAAGGTAGCTTCTGAAGCTCTCGAGACGTTCGATGTGGACGGGGTGCACTCGGTCTGGGGCAAGGCAATCGCTCGTCGCGGTACAGACCCGGAGGGGGCCATTACTGTCGCGCGCACGCTGCTTGAAACCGTGACCAAGCGAATTCTCGACGAGTGTGGCGAGCCGTACTCGGACAAAGACGATTTGCCGAAACTGTATGCAAGCGCTGCGAAAGCATTGAACCTCGCTCCAACGCAACACACCGAAGAGCCGATCAAGGCAATCTTGGGAGGTGCCATGAATCTCGTCAACGGAATTGGCACGTTGCGTAACCGATTATCCGACTCTCACGGGCGCGGAGGAAAGCTGCCCGTTCGACCATCACCTCGACATGCCAGCCTTGCAGTCAATACAGCTGGAGCGATTGCAACATTCCTTGTCGAGACCTACCTCGAAAGGGTGAAAGCACCTTCAGAGGGCAGCTGAGATATTGACGATCTCCGTCTTGCGACCTCTGACGATTTCACCGCTTTCGGCAGCAATCCACCGGTCCTATGGCCAGTTTCTGCGTCACATAGCTCTTCTTGATCCTTTCCTCCCCGTCGCCAGCTCCCACCGCCGCACCGCGACGTCGCAATAGACCGGGTCCAGTTCCACCGCGCAGCACCGCCGCCCGGTGCGTTCTGCCGCGATCAACTGGGTGCCGGAGCCGCAGAAGGGTTCGAACACCAGGTCGCCGGGGTCGGAGAAGGCCTCCAGCACCGCCTCGACCAGCGCCACCGGGAACACAGCCGGGTGGGATCCGGCGGCGCCCAGCCCGCCCTTGTGGCGCATGATGCGGAAGACGCTGTCCGGGATGCGGTGGCTCTGGATCGCGTTGCCGGTGCCCGTCTTGCGATGAACGGTGCCATCGGCCCCGCGCAGGCCGCCGCCGCCGAGGGTTTCGCCCGCGTGCTTGCTCTCGACCGTCTTGTTCGGCTTCCGCGGCTGGCGGTTGAAGTGGAAGATGAACTCGTGCGAGGGCGCCAGCCGCCCGTTCCAGTCGCCGGGCAGGCCGGGCCCCTGATCCCAGACATACCAACCGAACCGCCGCCAATCCTGCGCCCGCATCCAGTCGAGCCAGCCTTCCCAATACGGGAGCCACTCACCGTCCCGATGGACGAGGCCGAGGTTGACCAGCAGCTGGGCATCGTCAGTGACCGGAGCCGCGGCGAAGACGCCCTGCATCAGCGCATCCCAATCACCGACCTTCTCCTTTGCGGCGCCATAGTCGCGCTGCTGGGCGTAAGGCGGGGACGTGAACATCAGCGACGCCTGCGCCCCATCCATCAGCCGCGCCAACACGGCCGGGTCGGTCGCATCGCCGCAGATCAGGCGGTGATCGCCCATCGCCCAGATGTCGCCGGGGCGGGTGATGGGATCGGCCGGGGCCTCGGGGATGGTATCGGCGGTGTCATCATCGATGGGCGCGCGGTCGTCTGCATCGTTCAGCAGCGTGTCCAGCTCGTCCTCGGGGATCCCGATCATCCCGAGGTCGAAGTCCTCGGCCATCAGCCCCCGCAGTTCCTCGACGAGCAGAGCGTCGTCCCAGCCGCCCATCTCCGTGAGCTTGTTGTCGGCGATCCGATAGGCGCGGCGCTGCGCCTCGGTTAGATGGTCCAGTACGATGACTGGCGCTTCGGCGAGCCCCAGCTGGGCTGCGGCCAGAACGCGGCCGTGGCCTGCGATCAGCTCGCCGTCGGCGGCAACGAGGCAGGGGACGGTCCAGCCGAACTCGGCCATACTGGCGGCAATCCTCGCGACCTGGTCGGCGTCGTGGGTCTTGGCGTTGCGGGCGTAGGGTTTCAGCCGATCCAGCGGCCAGAACGCGATCTGGCTCGGACGCAACTGCATCGTCATGCCGCGTGCCGCTTGGCCTTGAGGGCGACGAAGCTCTCGCCGGTCTCCGCCAGCACCGCCTCCTGGCCGGTGAAGGACTGCCAGCGCTCGATGGCGACATCGACATATGCAGGGTTCAGTTCCACGCCGAGGCAGACACGGCCGGTGGTTTCGGCCGCGATCAGGGTCGTGCCGGATCCCATGAAGGGTTCATATACCGCCTGACCTGGGCTCGAGTTGTTCAGGATCGGCCGCCGCATGCATTCGACTGGCTTCTGCGTGCCGTGCACCGTGTCGGCGTCCTGATCCCGGTTGGCGATCTGCCACAGCGTCGTCTGCTTGCGGTCCCCGGCCCAGTGGCCCTTGCCCTTGGCGCGTACGGCATACCAGCAGGGTTCATGCTGCCAGTGGTAATCGCCTCGGCTGAGGACCAGCCGGTCCTTGGCCCAGATGATCTGCGACCGGATGGCGAAACCCGCAGCCACCAGACTGTCGGCCACCGTCGCCGCGTGCAGCGCGCCATGCCAGACATAGGCAACGTCTCCCGGGAACAGGGTCCAGGCTTCGCGCCAGTCTGCCCGGTCGTCGTTCAGCACCTTCCCGGTGCGCTTGGTCCTGCCCGCGCCAGCCTGGTTGCGCCAGGATGGGTCGTACTCGACGCCATAGGGCGGGTCTGTGACCATCAACAGCGGGCGGACATCGCCCAGCAGCCGTCCCACGACATCGGCTGATGTGCTGTCGCCGCAGATCAGCCGGTGTGACCCAAGCTGCCAGAGATCGCCTGCCACCGACACTGGCGTGACCGGCAATTCCGGAACGTCGTCCTCGCCCTCGACCGGGCCATCGCCGCCCAGCGCCTCCGGATCCCGCAGCAGCGCGTCCAGCTCATCATCGCTGATGCCGAGCAGGGTCAGGTCGAAATCCTCGGCCAAGAGCCCCGCGATCTCGTCGCGCAGCAGGGCTTCGTCCCATTCGCCCAGTTCCGTCAGCTTGTTGTCGGCGATCCGGTAGGCCCGGCGCTCGGCCTCGTCGAGATGGCTGAGCCGGATCACCGGCACCTCGGTCAGGCCGAGCATGGTCGCGGCCAGCACCCGGCCGTGCCCCGCGATCAGTTCGCCGTCGTCGGCCACCATGCAGGGCACGGTCCAGCCGAACTTGGCCATGCTGGCGGCGATCTTTGCCACCTGCTCGTCGCCATGCATCTTGGCATTTCGGGCATAGGGGCGCAGCCGGGCAATCGGCCAAGTTTCAATCTGGCTCGGCGCGAAGACCAGGTCCATGGGATGGGGCTCGCGATGCGGGGGATGGGAAATGAAAAGCGCCCGCGAGGGGGTTCCTCCGGGCGCAATTCTTCGATGATCAAGGGGTAGGTCAATGGGGGCAGGTCTGTCAACCAGAAAAATGAAGCGGATTCAAACGCTTCTGACGAATTGGCTTCCCGTGGTGGCTTCTGGCCACCTGGCTTCCCCGAAGGTGGCTTCCCTGGCTTCCCGCCGGGAATCCACCCCGGCCAGATCGTGATTCCGCAAGTCGCTGATCTGACTCAAGATTTCCGGCTCCGGCTCGCAAGGTGGCTTCCACCTGGCTTCCCCGGTGAAAATACCTCACGCTAGCGAACCGCCGCGCTGCGCCCCCCCGCATACGTTCAGGGCTGGGGAGGAACCAGAGGAGGGGGGTGACCTGCCCCCCGGAAGTTCCCTCGCTGTGATGTAGAGTCTGCCCAACCTGAGAAGGAGCAGACGACGTGAGGAAAAGCCGTTTCACCGAGGCGCAAATCATCGGGATGATCAAAGAGCAGGAGGCTGGTTTGCCGACCTCCGAGCTTTGCCGGAAGCACGGGTTGAGTCCCGCGACCTTTTACAAGCTGAAGGCCAAGTATGGCGGGATGGACCTGTCCGACGCCAAGCGGCTGAAGCAGCTCGAAGACGAGAATGCGAAGCTCAAGCGCCTGCTGGCGGATGCCATGCTCGACAATGTGGTTCTAAAGGATCTCCTGGGAAAACCCTGACGACACCGATGGCGCGGCGGGACGCGGTGCTGCGGGCGATGAAGGATCATCCGATCTCTCAACGCCGGGCCTGCGTCCTGATCGGTGTCGATCCGAAAACGGTGCGGCGGGACAGGCCGCCCGACAACCCGGAAATCCGTGAGGAGATGCACAAGATCGCCGAGAAACGCCGACGCTTCGGCTATCGGCGTGTGGGCATCCTGCTGGAGCGCAAGGGCATGATCATGAACGAGAAGAAGCTCTACCGCATCTATCGGGAAGAGGGGCTGTCGGTGCGCCGACGCCGTGGCCGCAAGAGGGCCCGCGGAAGCCGAACCCCAATGCCGGTGCCATTGCGCCCAAACCAGCGGTGGTCGCTGGACTTCCTGTCGGACACGTTCGGGGCTTGCCGCAAGTTCCGCATCCTGGCGGTCAATGATGATTGCTGCCGCGAGAACCTGGCGCTGATCGCAGACACCAGCATCTCGGGCTCGCGGGTCGCACGGGAACTGGACGCGCTGGTCCGCATCTATGGAAAACCCGCTTGCATCGTCTCCGACAATGGCACCGAGTTCACCAGCAAGGCGATCCTGAAGTGGGCAAATGACAACAAGGTCGAGTGGCATTACATCGACCCGGGCAAGCCGCAGCAGAACGGCTACCTCGAGAGCTTCAACGGCAGCTTGCGCGACGAATGCCTCAACGAGGAGATATTCGACAGCCTGGCTGATGCCCGCCGAAAGCTGGCCCTCTGGCGATACGATTACAACAACGTCAGGCCGCATTCCTCGCTGGGCAACCAAACGCCAGCAGAAGCGCGCCGGGCGCTTGAGCAATCTGAGAGCTCCGCGCCCGGCGCGCTTGCCACACCCGAAACCGACCACTATCAACCCCAAGGACTCTCGTTATGAACGAGGGACGACCGGGGGGCAGGTCAATCCTGCTAAGCAAAGGTGATCCGCGGCTGCGAGGATTGATGGCTGAACGCAACGACATTTCCGGCCTTCTGGCCTTCATCGGCCGGGAAGGGGACTGGCGCGACCGGCTGCAGGACGTGGTAGCCGAACACCTGATGCCCGCGTTGGAAGAATTCGAGATCGACCAGGACGGCTTGGCCGAACTGCTGGGCGAGCAGTGGTCGAGCGTCCTTTGGGGCTGTGGGTTCGAGGATTTTCTTGGACAGCGCTATGAGGACGGCAACATCGTCGATCTCTACCTGAAACGGCGCGGCTGGAAGGAAACGGCCTTGAACCGGGCCTATTTCACCGCGCTACGTGATGCGCCGGTCAGCTTGTACGAGGTCAGCGATGTCCAGCCCGGGACGTCGATGGTGCTGCGCGACTTGCTGTCGGATGCTGCACCCGTCACGGTCAGAGAGAAATCCGCCACGCGCACGCTGAAACAATGGGACCGCATCGCCGTGCGGGTGGTGCCCGAGCGTGATCATCATGTGATCTCCGGGGCGCTGTTGCCCTTCCGGGCCGAGGCGGTGGATTTCCTGTTTGCCGGTCTGCGCGATGCTCTGAAGCTGAAGAAACGAGACGCGTTGCGGCTCACCCGTGAGCAGCTTCTGGGTTGCGCACCCATCTTCACTTCCGCCTGGCTGTTCATCGAGATCGACCGTGCCCTCACCCCAGCGGAGCCGCAGTTCACTAATTCGGACGGCGACGATGTGTTGTTCCACGATTTGCGGTACCCGCTTGCCAGCGGCGCAACGCAGAAAGCAGTGGCGGAGCGGCTGGACCGGGTGAAGGGCTTCCTGCCGGAAGGACCGAAGTTCTGGAACTGGCTGGCCACGCGGAAGGTGCGCGTTGGCAAGGTAGGCAGCGGCATCATGCTCGATACGCAGATGGAAGGCGCCACCGTTCTGGGTTCGCTGGAATTGGCGGGCAAGACGCTGCTCGTGACCGTCAACTCGGCCGAGCGCGCGGCCAAGGTCCAGAAGTTGATCGGTGCGGCCGCCGGGGATCTGTTGAGATCGCCTTTGACCACGATCCGGACGGTTGAGCAGATGCGGGCCGACCAACGGCGTGAAGGGCCAAGTGACGCCGCCGCTGAAATCCCGCCCGAGATCGCGCGCCATCTCATGCGGGATCACCTGGACAAGCACTACCGCGAAACGCTGGACGCGCCGATTCCGGCACTGGGCGGCAAGTCACCGCGCCAGGCTGTGCGCACGTCCGCGGGGCGCGAGAAGGTGATCGACTGGCTTAAGATGCTGGAGAACCGGAGCGCCGGGCATGGGGAGGGTCCGATTTCCGAGTACGATTTCGGCTGGATGTGGGTCGAGCTTGGGCTGCAGGAACATCGGAAATGAAGGGCGACAAGACAGTCTGCGATGATGATCTGCGGGGGAGGGCGCAAGGGCTACATCAACACCACATCAACCCGCGACTGCGGGCTTCATGCCGGTCTTGCGTGTGAATCCGTGCGAACGCTGATGTTTGTGAGGGTAAAAATCACGCCAGAACAAAGGCTTGCCCCGTAAGTGGCTGAATTTTCTGATTATTCGGTTTTGCCCTTCCATGGGCTCATAACCTGAAGGCCGCAGGTTCAAATCCTGCCCCCGCAACCAGTCTTAGCGAAGATCCAGCCGCCTCATACGAGGCGGCTTTTTTGCTGTCCGCCGCCGACAGCAGCGCCACCAGATCGCCCTGCAGGTCGAGATCGTGGCCGCCGTCCGCGGCGTTCCACGACACATCGATCCGCGCGATCAGCCGGTGCAGCTCCTCCGACGCCCGGCCCACCACCTCGCCGCCCGAGAGCGTCCGGGCCAGATCCGCGACATGGGCGCGGTAGAGCGCGCCGAGATCCGCGGGAAGGGCGATCACCGTGCCGGCCTCGGCTGCGACCTCCGCCCGCAGGGCGGCCAGCTCAGCTTCCGTCTCGGTCAGCCCTTCGAAGAGCGAGGGGTTCGCGTGGCCCGCGGCGATCGCGTCGCGAAACCCCTGCCGCTTCTGCTCGAGGCTACGAATGGCACTGTTGCGCCGGGCGATGCGCTCGCTCGCGCCGCGGTTCTGCTCCGCCAGGTGGCGGGCATGGTCGAGAGAACTGGCCGAGCACTACATCCGGAAGCTGCGCGCTGCGCGTGCAGGCAAGTGATGCCTGTCCCGAAGCCGTCCGATCCCGGCAATCGCGTCGGCAGGCGACTGCGACATCCTGTCCGCCGTGAACACGGCGTTCTGCATCCGGATTGATCTGCATCAAGTCTCTTGCAAATCAGATGTGCAGGCTTGGGGATGACACCGCGATCCGACATCGCGGCATGGAGCAAACGACCATGTCCCACCCCCCCACGACCCCAGGCGACCAGCAGCGCGCATTGTGGCTGAGCACATTGTCCTTCACGCTGTGCTTTGCCGTCTGGACCATATTTTCGATCATCGGCATCTCGATCAAGGACGAGCTGGGCCTCTCTGAATCGCAATACGGGCTGTTGATCGCCACCCCGATCCTGACCGGATCGCTGACCCGGCTGGTGCTGGGCGTCTGGACCGAGCGCTACGGCGGTCGGCTGGTGTTTTCGCTGCAGATGATCCTGACAGGCCTGGCGACCTATGCGCTGACACTGGCAAACAGCTATGTCTCCTTCCTGCTGGCGGCGTTGGGCGTCGGCCTGGCCGGCGGTTCCTTCATCATCGGCGTTGCCTATGTGTCGAAATGGTTTCCGGCCGAACGCCAGGGGCTGGCGCTGGGCACCTTTGGCATGGGCAATGTCGGCGCGGCAGTGACCAAGTTTCTGGCGCCATTCGTCCTGGTGGCTATGGGCTGGCAGGGGGTGGCGACGATCTGGGCAGCGGTCATCACCGCCACCGGCGTTCTGTTCTATCTGCTGGCGCGCGATGATCCGGAATTTGCTGAACGCCGTGCCCGCGGTCTGGCACCACCCAGCCTCGCAGAACAGTTCGCGCCGCTGCGCAAGCTGCAGGTCTGGCGGTTCTCGCTGTATTATTTCTTTGTCTTTGGCGGTTTCGTGGCGCTGGCCTTGTGGCTGCCGCATTACCTGATCGCGGTCTATGGTGTCGACGTGCGCACCGCCGGCATGGCGGCGGCGGCGTTCAGCCTGGCGGCCAGCGTCTTTCGCGCCTATGGCGGCGCCCTGTCGGATCGGTTCGGCGCCCGGCGGGTGATGTACTGGACCTTTGGCTTTTCGTCGCTGTTCCTGTTCATGCTGTCCTATCCGCCGACAGATTACGTCATCCATGGCAAGGACGGCGCCATCGCCTTTTCCACCAGCATGGGGCTGTGGCCCTTTGTGATCACGCTGTTTGCGCTTGGGTTCTTCATGAGCCTGGGCAAGGCGGCGGTGTTCAAGCACATCCCGGTCTATTATCCGCAGCATGTGGGCGCGGTCGGCGGCCTTGTCGGCATGATCGGCGGTCTTGGTGGCTTCGTGCTGCCCATCGCCTTCGGCGCGCTGCTGGATCTGACTGGGGTCTATACCTCGTGCTTTGCGCTGCTGCTGGCGGTGGCGGTGGTCTCGCTGGCCTGGATGCATGGCGCCATCCGGGTGATGGAACGGCGTGCCCAGGGCGCGGCGCTGGACCGGCTGCCCAGCCTGCCCGAACTGGCCGAAATCCACCGCCCCGGCGTCACCGAGATGCCGCGGGTGATCGAGGACTGGCGCCCCGAGGATCCGGTGTTCTGGGAACACACCGGCCGGAAAGTGGCACGGCGCAACCTGTGGCTGTCGATTCCGGCGCTGGTCCTGGCCTTTGCCGTCTGGATGGTGTGGTCGGTGGTCATCGCCCGCCTGCCCGCGATCGGATTCCAGTTCACCCAGGATCAGCTGTTCTGGCTGGCGGCGCTGCCGGCGCTGTCGGGGGCGACGCTGCGCATCTTCTACAGCTTCATGGTGCCGATCTTTGGCGGGCGGCTGTGGACCACGCTGACCACCGCATCGCTGCTGGTGCCGGCGCTGGGCATGGGTTACGCGGTGCAAAATCCCGAAACACCCTATCTGATCTTTGTGGTGCTGGCGCTGCTGTGCGGCTTGGGCGGGGGCAATTTCTCGTCCTCGATGGCCAATATCGGCTATTTCTTCCCGCGGTCCGAGAAAGGCAATGCCATGGCGCTGAATGCGGGGCTGGGCAACCTTGGCGTCTCGCTGATGCAGTTCGTGGTGCCTCTGGTGATCACCATGGGGGTGTTCGGCGCCCTGGGCGGCGCGCCGCAGACCCTGTCCGATGGTGGCCAGGTCTGGATGCAGAACGCCGGGTTCATCTGGGTGCCCTTTATCCTGGCATCGACCGTCGCGGCCTGGCTGGGGATGAACGACATCGCCGATGCCCGCGCCAGCTTCAAGGAGCAGGCGGTGATCTTTCGCCGCCGGCACAACTGGATCATGTGCCTGCTGTATGTCGGCACCTTCGGCAGCTTCATCGGCTATTCCGCGGCGTTCCCGATGCTGACCAAGCTGGCGTTTCCACAGGTGAACGCGCTCAACTACGCCTTCCTGGGGCCGCTGATCGGCGCGCTCAGCCGGGCAGGCAGCGGTTGGCTGGCCGACCGTGTGGGCGGCGGCCGGGTCACGATCTGGGTGTTCATCGGCATGATCGGCTCGGTCCTGGTGATCCTGCAGGGGCTGGCCCTGGGATCGTTCCTGCTGTTCTTTGCCGGCTTCCTGGCGCTGTTCTTCTTTTCGGGGGTGGGCAATTCCTCGACCTTCCAGATGATCCCGGTGATCATGCGCAAGGAGGTCGCGCGGCTTTACCCCGATGCCGACCCTGAAGAGCGTCGCCGCCACGCCGAACGCGAATCGGCGGCCATCGTCGCCTTTACCGCCGCGATCGGCGGCTATGGCGGCTTTTTCATCCCCAAGGCCTTCGGCAGCTCTATCCAGCTGACCGGCGGTGCCGGACCGGCGCTTTGGGGCTTCCTGGCCTTTTACCTGCTGTGCCTTGCGGTGACCTGGGGTGTCTACACCCGCCGCGGCGGCCTGCTGCATGACATCGAACACGCGGGCGCGGCCATCGCCGCCCCTGCCGGAACCAGCGAACGGATATCGCCATGAGCCATCTTCTGGACCGCCTGAACTTTCTGCGCCCCCTGCGTCAGGACAGCTTTGCCGACGGGCACGGCCAGACCACCATCGAGAACCGCGACTGGGAGGACACCTATCGCGCGCGCTGGCGCCACGACAAGGTCGTGCGCTCGACCCATGGGGTGAACTGCACCGGATCCTGTTCCTGGAAGATCTATGTCAAGTCGGGCATCGTGACCTGGGAAACCCAGCAGACCGACTATCCCCGCACCCGGCCTGACCTGCCCAACCACGAGCCGCGCGGCTGCGCCCGTGGTGCCAGCTACAGCTGGTATCTGTATAGCGCCAACCGGGTGAAAACGCCGCTGATCCGCGGCCGGCTGATGCGGCTGTGGCGCGAAAAGCGCAAGACCCTGTCGCCCGTCGCGGCCTGGCGGGCGATCCAGGACGATCCCGCCGCCCGCGACAGCTATACCCGCATCCGCGGCAAGGGCGGCTTCGTGCGCGCCAGCTGGGACGAGGCGACCGAAATCGTCGCCGCGGCCAATGCCTATACGGCGCAGAAATACGGGCCCGACCGGGTTTTCGGCTTTTCGCCGATCCCGGCCATGTCGATGATTTCCTATGCCGCCGGCACGCGCTACCTGTCCTTGCTGGGCGGCACCTGCATGTCGTTCTATGACTGGTATTGCGACCTGCCGCCGGCCAGCCCGCAGACCTGGGGCGAACAGACCGACGTGCCGGAATCGGCCGATTGGTACAATGCCGGCTATCTGATCCTGTGGGGCTCGAACGTGCCGCAGACCCGCACCCCTGACGCGCATTTCTATACCGAGGTGCGCTACAAGGGCACGAAATCGGCGGTGATCTGCCCGGACTATTCCGAGGCCGCGAAATTCGCCGACATCTGGCTGAACGCCAAGCAGGGCACCGATGCCGCCATCGGCATGGCCTTTGGCCATGTCATCTTGCGCGAATTCCATCTGGACCGGCAGGCCGAATATTTCGAGGATTACTGCCGCCGCTATACCGACATGCCGATGCTGGTGCGGCTTGACGAACAGGATGGCCGGCTGGTGCCGGGCCGGCAGTTGCGCGCCAGCGATTTCGACGGCGCCCTGGGCCAGGACAACAATCCCGAATGGAAAACCGTGGCCCTGGACGAGATCTCGGGCCAGGTGGTGGTGCCCAACGGCTCGATCGGCTTTCGCTGGGGCGAACAGGGGCGCTGGAACCTGGAACCGCGCGCCGGCGACCGCGAGATCCGGCCCAAGATGAGCCTGGTGCTGGACGAAGATCACGACGAGGTGGTCGGGGTCGATTTCCCCTGGTTCGGCGGTGCCGCCAGCAACGGCTTTGTCGTCGACGACCGCGGCCAGGTGCTGACCCGCAACGTCCCGGCGCGGCGCATGACCCTGGCCGATGGCCAGCAGGTGCTGGTGGCCACCGTATTCGACCTGCTGTGCGCCAACTACAGCCTGGACCGCGGCCTGGGCGGTCAGCATGTCGCGCGCAGCTATGACGATGACGTGCCCTTTACCCCGGCCTGGGCCGAACGCATCACCGGGGTGCGGCGCGACCGCATCATCCAGGTGGCGCGGGAATTCGCCGCCAATGCCGAAAAGACCCGCGGACGGTCCATGGTCATCATCGGCGCGGCGATGAACCACTGGTTCCACATGGACATGAACTATCGCGCGGTCATCAACATGCTGGTGATGTGCGGCTGCGTCGGCCAGTCGGGCGGCGGCTGGGCGCATTACGTGGGCCAGGAAAAGCTGCGCCCGCAGACCGGCTGGACCGCGCTGGCCTTTGCGCTCGACTGGGCGCGGCCGCCGCGGCACATGAATTCGACCAGCGCCTGGTATGCCCATACCGACCAGTGGCGCTATGAAACCGTGCGGCCATCGGAAATCCTGTCGCCGACCGCGCCGCGCGGCGACTGGGACGGGCTGAGCCTGATCGACTGCAACATCCGCGCCGAACGCATGGGCTGGCTGCCCTCGGCGCCGCAGCTGCGCACCAACCCGCTCGAGGTCGGCCGCCGCGCCCGCGCCGAAGGCATCCCGGTGGCCGAATATGTCGCCCGCGAGCTGCAATCCGGCGCCTTGCAGATGTCCTGCGAGGATCCGGATGCGCCGGAAAACTGGCCGCGCAACCTGTTCGTCTGGCGGTCGAACCTGCTGGGATCGTCGGGCAAGGGGCACGAATATTTCCTGCGCCATCTGCTGGGCACCGATCACGGCATCCAGGGCAAGGATCTGGGCGAACAGGGCGGGGTGAAGCCGGTCGAGGCGGTCTGGCATGATCGCGCCCCGGAAGGCAAGCTGGACCTGCTGGTGACCATCGACTTTCGCATGTCCACCACCGCCGTCTATGCCGACATCGTGCTGCCGACCGCCAGCTGGTATGAAAAGGACGACCTGAACACCTCGGACATGCATCCCTTCATCCATCCGCTGCAGGCGGCGGTGGATCCGGCCTACGAATCGAAATCGGACTGGGAAATCTTCAAGTCGATCGCCCGCAAGTTTTCCGAAATTGCCCCCGAGGTGCTGGGCGTGGAAACCGATGTCGTGCAGCTGCCCCTGCAGCACGACAGCCCGTCCGAGGTCATGCAGCCCCAGGTCGCCGACTGGAAACGCGGCCAGTGCCCGCTGATCCCCGGCCGCACCGCCCCCGCCTATATCGAGGTGACGCGGGACTATCCCAACCTTTACAACCGCTTCACCGCGCTGGGCCCGCTGATGGAAAAGCTGGGCAACGGCGGCAAGGGCATCAGCTGGGAAACCGGCCACGAGGTCGCGCATCTGCGGGCGCTGAACGGCACCGTGACCGGCGACCTGCCCACCCAGGGCATGGCCCGCATCGAGACCGCCATCGACGCGGCCGAGGTGGTGCTGATGCTGGCCCCCGAAACCAACGGCGAGGTGGCCGTCAAGGCTTGGCAGGCTTTGTCAAAGGCCACCGGGCGCGATCACAAGCACCTCGCTGAGGTCAAGGAGGACGAAAAGATCCGCTTCCGCGACATCGCCGCCCAGCCGCGCAAGATCATCAGCAGCCCCACCTGGTCGGGCATCGAAAGCGAAGAGGTCTGTTACAACGCCGGCTGGACCAATGTGCACGAGCTGATCCCCTGGCGCACGCTCAGCGGCCGCCAGCAGCTTTACCAGGACCACGAATGGATGCGCGCCTTTGGCGAGGCATTCGTCACCTGGCGGCCGCCGCTGGATCTCAAGACGCTGGGACCGCAGGCGACACGGGCGCTGGCGGCGGGGGAAAAGCATGTGGTGCTGAACTTCCTGACCCCGCACCAGAAATGGGGCATCCATTCGACCTATACCGACAACCTGCTGATGCTGACGCTGAACCGCGGCGGGCCGGTGGTGTGGATTTCCGAAACCGACGCCCGCGCCGCCGGCCTTGTCGACAACGACTGGGTCGAGGTGTTCAACCAGAACGGCGCCATCACCGCCCGCGCCGTGGTCAGCCAGCGCATCCGCGAAGGCAGCATGTTCATGTATCACGCCCAGGAGAAGATCGTGAACACCCCCGGCAGCGTGGTGACCGGCCTGCGCGGCGGCATCCACAATTCGGTAACCCGGATCGTGCCCAAACCCACGCATATGATCGGCGGCTATGGCCAGCTGTCCTACGGTTTCAACTATTACGGCACCGTCGGCGCCAACCGCGATGAATTCGTCATCGTGCGCAAACTGTCGCGGGTGGACTGGATGGACCAGCCCGCAACCCAAATCCCGGAGGCAGCGGAATGAAAGTGCGTGCGCAAATCGGCATGGTGCTGAACCTGGACAAGTGCATCGGCTGTCACACCTGTTCGGTCACCTGCAAGAACGTCTGGACCTCGCGCGAGGGGGTCGAATACGCCTGGTTCAACAACGTCGAGACCAAGCCCGGCATCGGCTATCCCAAGGACTGGGAAAACCAGAAGCGCTGGAAGGGCGGCTGGAGCCGCAACCGCGCCGGCCATCTGCAACCGCGTCAGGGCGGCAAATGGCGCATCCTGGCCAATATCTTCGCCAACCCCGACCTGCCCGAGATCGACGATTTCTACGAGCCCTTCGATTTCGACTATGACCACCTGAAATCCGCGCCCGAGATGCAGGCCTTCCCGACCGCGCGGCCGCGCTCGAAGATCAGCGGCGAGCGGATGGAAAAGATCGAATGGGGCCCGAACTGGGAAGAGATCCTGGGCGGCGAATTCGCCAAGCGCAGCCAGGATTACAACTTCGAGGGCGTGCAGAAGGACATCTACGGCGAATACGAAAACACCTTCATGATGTATCTGCCGCGGCTGTGCGAACACTGCCTGAACCCGGCCTGCGTCGCCTCGTGCCCCTCGGGGGCGATCTACAAGCGCGAGGACGACGGCGTGGTGCTGATCGACCAGGAAAAATGCCGGGGCTGGCGGATGTGCGTGTCGGGCTGCCCCTACAAGAAGATCTATTACAACTGGTCCACCGGCAAATCGGAAAAATGCATCCTGTGCTATCCGCGGCTGGAAAGCGGCCAGCCCACGGTCTGTTCGGAAACCTGCGTCGGCCGCATCCGCTATCTGGGGGTGATGCTTTACGACGCCGACCGCATCGCCGAGGCGGCGGCGGTCGAATCCGAACGCACGCTGTATCAGGCGCAGCTGGGGGTGTTCCTGGACCCGCATGATCCGCAGGTCATCGCGGCCGCCCGCGCCGAAGGCATCCCCGAGGACTGGATCCGCGGCGCGCAGAACAGCCCGATCTGGAAGATGGCGATGGAATGGAAGATCGCCTTCCCGCTGCATCCCGAATACCGCACCCTGCCGATGGTCTGGTATGTGCCGCCGCTGTCGCCGATCCAGAACGCGGCCGAGGCCGGCCGCATCGCCGCCCAGGACGACATGCCCGATGTCCGCAGCCTGCGCATTCCCCTGCGCTATCTGGCCAACATGCTGACCGCCGGCGACGAGGTGCCGGTGGCGGCGGCGCTGGAACGGATGCTGGCCATGCGCAGCTTCATGCGCTCGAAAACCGTCGACGGGGTTGTGAACCTGGGCGTGGCCAAGCGCGTCGGCCTGACGCCGCAGCAGATCGACGAGATGTATCAGCTGCTGGCCATCGCCAATTACGAGGATCGTTTTGTCATCCCCACCACCCACCGCGAACTGGTCGAGGACGCCTATGACCTGCGCGGCGGCTGCGGCTTTACCGACGGCAACGGCTGCTCGTCCGGGCACAGCACCGCCAAGCTGTTTTCCGGCAAGAAGTTCCGCAGCCCGCAGGAGTTCATCGCATGAGGACGTTCAAGGCAATGTCGGCGCTGCTGGGCTATCCCTCGGTCGAGCTTCAGGCGGCCGCCGACGCGATCGACGCGGTCCTGCGGGCCGAAGGCCTGATCGGCCCGCGTCGGCTCGCCGCGCTCGAGCCGCTGCTGGCGCAGTTGCGCCAGGATGATCTGGTCGATCTGCAGGAACGCTATGTGCTGCTGTTCGACCGGTCGCGCACGCTGTCGCTGAACCTGTTCGAGCATGTCCATGGCGAAAGCCGCGACCGCGGCGGCGCGATGGTCGACCTCTTGGAAACCTATCGCGCCGGCGGCTTCGACCTGACCGGGCCGGAACTGCCCGACCATCTGCCGGTGCTGCTGGAATACCTGTCCCAGCGCCCCCTGGCCGAGGCGCGCGACATCCTGCAAGGCGCCGGTCACATCCTGCTGGCGCTGGCCGAACGGTTGACCCGGCGCCATTCGCCCTATGCGGCGGTGTTCGAGGCCCTGGTGGCCCTGGCCGAGGCCGATCCCGACACCCCCGAGGTGGCGCCGCTCTTGGCAGAGCCTGACGACGACCCCGAGGATCTCGCTGCGCTGGATGCCGCCTGGGCCGAGGCACAGGTCACCTTCGGCCCCGATCCGAACGCCGGTTGCCCGGTCAGCCGCGACCTGCTGGCCCGCATCGACACCCCGTCCACCCCCGCCCGCTAAGGAGGATCAGATGCATCATTTCCTGTTCGGCGTATTTCCCTATATCGCCATCGCCGTCATGGTGCTGGGCTCGGTCCTGCGCTATGAGCTGGCGCCGTTCAGCTGGAAATCGTCCTCGAGCCAGCTGCTGCGCCGCCGCCAGTTCGTGCTGGGTTCGGTCCTGTTCCATGTCGGCGTGCTGTTCATCCTGTTCGGCCATCTGGTCGGCCTGCTGACGCCGGTCGCGGTATTCGATGCGCTGGGCATCAGCCATGGGGCCAAGCAGATCCTGGCGATGACAGCAGGTGGCATTGCCGGGTTGATGGCGCTGGTGGGCGGGGCGATCCTGCTGCATCGCCGTCTGGTCGATCCGCGCATCCGCGCCAATTCCACCCTGGCCGATACCGGCATCCTGATCCTGCTGATGGTCCAGCTGGTGCTGGGGCTTCTGACCATTCCGGTTTCCGCCGGGCATCTGGACGGGCACGAGATGATCCGGCTGATGAACTGGGCGCAGGCGATCGCCTATTTCGGTCCCGATCCGGCCGGGCATCTTCAGGGCGTGCACTGGATATTCAAGCTGCATCTGGTGCTGGGTCTGACCATCTTCCTGCTGTTTCCCTTTACCCGGCTGGTGCACATGCTGTCGGCGCCGCTGCGCTATCTGTGGCGGCCCGGCTATCAGATCGTGCGCAGCAAGCGCGGGGCCAGGGCCGGGGTGGGTCTGAACCCGCTGCCGGGGGACGTGGCGGCGCGCGAGGCGCTGGCGCAGCGGGTCGCGGCCCATGATCTGGCGCTGACGCGCGGCCCGGGGGAATGACCATGCAGACCCCGCAACCGCTGCTGCCGCCGGTCAGCGTCAATGGCATCGCCATCGCCCCCGAACGCATCGCCGCCGAGGCGCAGAACCATCCCGCGCCGCCGGGCAAGCCGGGCCTGGCCTGGCGCGCGGCGGCCCGCGCCCTGGTGCTGCGCGAGATCCTTTTGCAACAGGCCCGGGCGCGCGGCATCGCGCCCGAGCCCGCCGAACTTGCACCCGGGCAATGGGAAACCGAGGACGAGGCATTGATCCGGCAATTGCTGGAACAGGCGGTGATTCCCGAACCCGTGGACGAGGCGGCGCTGCTGGCGCATTACCAGGCCCATCCCGAGCGCTTTCGCGCCCCCGCGCTTTACGAGGCCGCGCATATCCTGTTCGCGGCCGCACCCGACGATGCCGCTGCCCAGCAGCGCGCGCGCGCGGCGGCGATGCGGGTGTTGGAGGAGTTGCGAAAGGATCCCGGGCGCTGGGCGCAACTGGCGGCGCGACACAGCGCCTGTTCGTCCCGCAGCCAGGGCGGGCTGCTGGGGCAACTGTCCTCGGGCGATACGGTGCCGGAATTCGAGGCGGCCCTGGCCAGCCTGACCGAGGGCGAGATTTCCCAGCCGGTCGAAACCCGCTACGGGCTGCACCTGATCCGGCTGGATGCGCGGGCTGCGGGCGAGGTTCTGCCCTTTGCCGCCGTGCTGCCGCAATTGCGCGCGGCGCGGGAAAAGGCGGCCTGGGTTGCGGCCAGCCGGCAATTCGTGGCCGGGTTGGTGGCGACAGCCGAAATCAGCGGCGTGCAGATGGCCCCTGCCGCCGCCTGAACCGGCCGAATGTTTACAGGCGGATGCTGGCGAAACGCTCGGCGTCGATGCCCAGCCGGGCCAGATCGTCGCGGCGCGGCATGCGGTGGGCGCGGGTGGCCGCGGCGGCGGCAATGGCGGACTGCATCAGGCCGATGGTCGAAACGATGCGGCGATAGGCGCGGGTCATGGCAGGTTCCTTGGCTTCGGGCCGGGCGATCCGGCCCCTTTCTTCTGCCCTGAATCTGGTAACAGGTGGCCGCCGCACAACCGCCAAAGATGGCAAGGCCGCCATGCCCCGGGGACATGGCGGCCGCAGGTGGCGGGTCGGGTCGGCTCAGTCCTCGTCGCCGGCCAGTTGGCTCAGCACCTCGCCCTTGCCGCGGGCGCGCAGGATCAGCGGCACGATCAGCGCCAGCGCCGCCAGACCCAGCAATGCTGCCGCCAGCGGCGATTGCACCAGGGTGGTCCAGTCGCCCTGGCTGATCGACAAGGCCCGGCGCAGCTGCTGTTCGGCCATTGGCCCCAGGATCAGCCCGACGACGATCGGCGCGATCGGATAGCCGAAAAGCCGCATCCCATAGCCCAAGACGCCAAAGCCCAGCAGCATCCCCAGTTCAAAGGCCGAAGGATTGGCGCCGATGGTGCCCAGGGTCGCGAACAGCAGGATGCCGGCATAAAGCCAGGGCTTGGGCACCGTGAGCAGCTTCACCCACAACCCGATCAGCGGCAGGTTCAGCACCAGCAGCATGGCATTGGCGATCAGCAGCGAAGCGATCAGCCCCCAGACCAGGGTGGGGTTGGTGGCAAACAGCAGCGGCCCCGGTTGCAGGCCGAACTGCTGGAACCCTGCCAGCATGATCGCCGCAGTGGCGGATGTCGGCAGCCCCAACGTCAACAGCGGCACCAGCGTGCCGGCGGCGCTGGCGTTGTTGGCGGCCTCGGGTCCGGCGACGCCCTCGATGGCGCCATGGCCGAACTCCTCGGGGTGCTGGCTCAGCTTCTTTTCAGTGGCATAGGACAGGAAGGTGCCGATTTCGGCGCCGCCCGCCGGCATGGCGCCGATGGGAAAGCCGATGGCGGTGCCGCGCAGCCAGGGCTTCCACGACCGCGCCCAGTCGCGGCGGGTCATCCAGACCGAGCCCTTGACCGCCGTCACCTCGCCCTCGGGCGCACCGCGCTGGCCGGCGATGAACAGCGCCTCGCCCACGGCGAACATGGCGACGGCCATGGTCGTCACCTCGATCCCGTCCAGCAGATCGGGCACGCCAAAGGACAGCCGCGCCTGGCCCGAAAGCTGGTCGATGCCCACGCAGGCCAGCGCCAGCCCCAGGAACAACGATGTCAACCCGCGCAGCGCCGAATCGCCGAAGGCGGCAGAGACGGTGACGAAGGCCAGCACCATCAGCGCGAAATATTCGCGCGGGCCAAAGACCAGCGCGACCCGCACGATCCAGGGCGCCAGGAACGCCAGCAGCAAGGTGGCGATCAGCCCGGCCACGAAACTGCCGATGGCCGCCGTCGCCAGTGCCGGGCCGCCGCGGCCCTTGCGGGCCATCTTGTTGCCTTCCAGCGCGGTGATGATCGAGGCGCTTTCGCCCGGCGTGTTCAGCAGGATCGAGGTGGTCGAGCCGCCATACATGCCGCCGTAATAGATGCCGGCGAACATGATGAGCGAGCCGGCCGGGTCCAGCCGGTAGGTCACCGGCAACAGCAGCGCCACCGTCAGCGCCGGGCCGATGCCGGGCAGAACCCCGACCGCGGTGCCCAGCGTCACCCCGATCAGCGCATAAAGCAGCATCATCGGCTCGGCCGCGGTGGCCAGGCCCTGCATCAGGAAATCCACTGCGCCCATGACCTAGCCCCCGGCAAAGAACAGCTGCTCGAGCGGCCCTGCGGGCAGATGCAGCATCAGCAGTTGCGAGAACACCACCCAGACCGCAAAGGCGAAAAGGATGCCCAAGGGCAGGGTCAGTGCCAGGTTGCGCTTGCCAAAGGCGCGCGCGGTCAGCGCGAACAGGATGCCGGTGGCGATCGAGAACCCCGCCAGCTTCAGCAGCATCAGTTGCAGCGCCAGCCCGGCGACGATCCACAGCACCGGCACCGGGTCTTGCGCCGGGCGTTCGGGAAACTCGCCGCGCCAGGCCTCGAGCGCGGTCCAGGCCGCCAGTGCCATCAGGCCAAGGCCCACGACGCGGGGCACGCTGGCCGGTCCGACGCCGGAATAGCCGCCCAGATCGGCCAGCCGCGCGCTGTCCCAAAGCATCAGCCCGCCGATCGCCAGCAGCCCCAGCGCCACGGCCAGCGCCGCCACATCGGGGCGGCGCCGGGATTGCGGTTGCGGCTGGTTCATTTCACCAGTCCGATGTCCTTGAGGATGGCGCTGGTGGCCTCGACATCTTCCTCAAGCTGGGCGTCGAACTCCGGCCCGGCCAGATAGGTGTCCATCCAGCCCTTGTCGGCCAGCTGCTTCTGCCAGGCCTCGGACTTCACCATCTTTTCGATGTCGGCGCTGATCTTGGCCTTTTGTTCGTCGCTAAGGCCGGGCGCGGCGGCGACCATGCGCCAGTTCTGCAGTTCGACATCCAGCCCGGCCTCTTTCAGGGTCGGGGCCTCGACGCCCTCGATCGGGGCGGGGGCGGTGGTGGCCAGCAGCCGCAGGGTGCCGGCCTTGACCTGGGCCTCGAATTCGCCCAGCGACGACACGCCGGCGGTGACCTGGTTGCCCAGGATCGCGGCCAGCGCCTCGCCGCCGCCGGAATAGGCGATATAGTTGATCTTGGTCGGATCGACGCCCGCGGCCTTGGCGATCAGCCCGACCGCGATATGATCGGTGCCGCCGGCCGAACCGCCGGCCCAGCTGACCGCGCCCGGATCGGCCTTGAGCGCATCGATCAGCCCCTGAATGTCCTTGATCGGCGAAGCGGCCGGCACCACGATCGCCTCGTATTCGCCGGTCAGGCGGGCAATCGGGGTCACATCCTTCAGCGAGACGGGCGAATTGTTGGTCAGGATGGCGCCGACCATGACATAGCCGCCGACGATCAGCGCATCGGGATTGCCCTTGTTCTGGCTGGCGAACTGCGCCAGGCCGATGGTGCCGCCGGCGCCGGGCACGTTCTGGACCTGCACCGATTTCGAGATGCCTTCCTCTTGCATCACCGTCTGCATGGTGCGGGCGGTCTGGTCCCAGCCGCCGCCGGGGTTGGCCGGGGCGATGATGGTGTAATCGGCCATGGCCGGCAGGGCGATGGCGCCGGCGAACAGGCTGGCCAGAATCAGATGTTTCATGATGCTCCTCCGCAGGGACCGGCAATGCGGTCCGGGTCTTGTTGTGATCGTGTCCTCGGCCCGGATCGGGGGGATCTCGGGCGCTCCTCCTTGGGCCGGTAACGGTCCCTGCGCCATTTCCAGCACAGAAAGCTGACGCGGACCTGACATGTCGGGGGAAATTCTGCGGCGGGGGGCGGCGCTGCGGGGCGGGCTTAGCGGCCGGCCAGGGCCCGGTTCCAGCGCGCCAACAGCCGCGCCCGCGTCGCCTGGTCCAGATAGGCCAGCAGCCCGGGGCTGACCGGCACCGGCTTCAGCCGCAGCCCGGCCAGGTCCTGCATGCCGCCGGCTGGATCGGACTGGCCGGCGACCTCGAGGCTGACGGCCGACAGGCGCAGCGTCTGTGACAGCAGCCGCTGACCGGGCGCGGACATCAGAAAGCCCAGGAATGCCGCGCCAAGGTCCGGTTCGCGCGCCGCCGTCGGCACCACAGCCACCCGCGACACCACCACGGTGAAGTCGCGCGGCAGGATCACGCCCACATCGGGATTGCGGCGCGACCATTCCGCCGCATAGGATCCCAAGAGGTTGTAGCCCAGGGCCAGCCGACCGTCGCCGATGCGTTCGAGCAACTCGGCCGAGGTGGCGAATTGCTGCACCCCCGCCCGGCCCATGGCCGCGACCACCGACCAGATCGCCGGATACAGTTCCTGATCGCGGGCCAGGAACAGATAGCCAACGCCCGATCGCGCCACATCATAGGTACCGATACGGCCCTTCGCCTGATCGGGGTGATCGGCCAACCAGCGCATCAGGTCGGCGCGGGTCGCCGGCGGCTCGCGCCCGGCGAAACTGGGCTTGTGATAGGCAAAGACCGCCGGCTCGAAGGTCAGCGCATAGGCGGTGTCGCGCCAGTTGGCCCAGGCTGGCCAGTCGTCGGTCTGGGGCGTGCGCACGCTTTGGGCAAAGCCGTCGTTTGCCAGCTTGACCTGCAGGTCCATGGCCGAGGAAAATGCCAGGTCCGCCGTGCCGCCGCCGGCCAGGGTTTCGGCAACGATACGGTCGTGCAATTCGGTGGTCAGCAGGTTTTCATAATGCACCGTGATCTGCGGATATTCGGCCTGGAAGGCGGCGATCAACGGCGCGGCCAGATCGTCGTCCAGCGAGGAATAGATCGACAGCACCCGCGTCCCACCCTGCGGGGCGGGAAATTCGCTGACCTGCGCCGACAGCGCGCCCGCGCCCAGAACCAGGGCGGCGATCAGGCAGGGTAGTCGGCGCAGCAGCATCATGCGCGCCAGCCTGCCAAAGCCGAGGCCCGTTCACAATAGCGCTGCCGCTGGCTAACCTGCGCCGCAAGGGAGGACATCATGCGCATCCTGCTGGTCGAGGACAACCTGTCGCTGGCCGAGGGGCTGGCCAGCCTGCTGCGGCAGGCGGGCTATGCGCTGGACGTGGTCCATGACGGCGCCTCGGCCGAGGCGCTGGCGGCGGCGGAAAGCTTTGATCTGGTGATCCTGGACCTGAACCTGCCGCAGATGGACGGGCTTGAGGTGCTGCGCGCCATGCGCGCCCGGCGCAATCCGGCGGCGGTCATGATCCTGACCGCGCGCGGCGCACCCGAGGAACGGGTGCGCGGGCTGGATCTGGGCGCCGACGACTATCTGATCAAGCCCTTCGACATCGGCGAGTTCGAGGCCCGGATCCGTTCGCTGCTGCGCCGGCAGGCGGGCTTGCGCAACTCGACCGTCAGTTTCGGCGATCTGGTGCTGGACCAGACGGCGCGCAGCTTTTTCCTGGCCGGGCAACCGCTGGACCTGCCGGCGCGCGAACGCGGGTTGCTGGAACTGCTGGTGATGCGCGCGGGCAAGGTGGTGGCGCGCGAGGCGATCGTGCAATCGCTGACCTCGCTCGAGGACGAGCTCAGCGCCAATGCCATCGAACAATATGTCAGCCGCCTGCGCAAGCGGCTGGCCCCGGCCGGGCTGACCGTGCGCACGGCGCGCGGCATCGGCTATTTCCTTGATCGGGCCGCGCCGCCGTGAGCGTCTGGCCGTCCCTGCGCCGCCATTCCCTGCGCCGGCGGCTGCTGGCCTGGCTGCTGCTGGCCACCGCGGTGCTGGGGGCGGCGGCATTGATCGATACCTGGCGCGAGGCGCAGCGCATGGCCAATGCCCTGGCCGACCGGGTGCTGGCCGGATCGGCCCTGGTCATCGCCGAACGCGCCTCGCTGGACGATCAGGGGTTGATCGCCATCGACATCCCCTATGGCGCGCTGGAAATGCTCAGTTCGGCGGCGCAGGACCGGGTGTTCTATCGCGTCGATGGCCCGCCGGGGCGGCTGGTGACCGGCTATGACGACCTGCCGGTGGCGCCGGCGCGACCGGGGGCGGAACCCGCCTTTGCCGACAGCCAGTTCCGCGGCGCGCCGGTGCGGGTGGCCAGCCTTGCGCGCGCCGCCTCGACCGGGATCGACGAGGTGCCCTTTGTCGTCACCGTCGCCGAAACCACCAATGCCCGCGACGCGCTGACCCGCGCCATCCTGATGCGCTCGGCGCTGCGGCTGGCGCTGATGATCGGCGGCGCCGCGCTGATCGTCTGGATCGCGGTGTCGGTGTCGTTGCGGCCGCTGTATCGGCTGGGCGAGGAAATCGCCGCCCGCAGCCCGGGCGATCTCAGCCCGATCACCACCCCGGTCCCGACCGAGATCGCGGGGCTTGTGGCTACCGTCAACGGCTTCATGCACCGGCTGGGCGCGGCGCTGGAGGCGATGCGGAATTTCACCGGCAATGCCGCCCATCAGCTGCGCACGCCGCTGGCGGTGGTGCGCACGCAGCTGGCGCTGGCGGCCCGCGCCCCCAGCCTGCCCGAGGCGCAGGCCGCCGCCGGCAAGGGCGATGCCGGCGTCGCCCATGCCGAACGCATCCTGGCGCAATTGCTGCTGCTGGCGCGGGTCGATGCCGGCGGTGGCGGCGAATTGCAGCGCCTGGACCTGACCGCCCTGGCCCGCGACCTTACCGCCGATCATATCCCGCAGGCGGCCGAGGCCGGCATCGACCTGGGCTTCGAGGGCGACGAGCCGGTTTTCGTGCGGGCCGAGCCGCTCTTGCTGGGCGAGGCGCTGACCAATCTGCTGTCCAATGCGCTGAACCATGCCGGTCCGGCGGTCGAGGTCACCATTCGCGTGCGCCGCGCGGGTGCGCAGGCGCTCTTGGAGGTCGAGGATAACGGCCCCGGCATCCCGGCTGCGCAGCGCCATGCCGTGATCGGCCGCTTCAACCGCGCCGCCAGCGGTGATTCGGTTCCGGCGCGTCCGGGCCTGGGTCTGGGCCTGTCGGTGGTGGATGAAATCGCCCGCCTGTTCGGTGGGCGCCTCGAACTGGTCGAAGCCGCCGCCGGGCAGGGGTTGCTGGCGCGCATCACCCTTCCGACGGACGCGGGCTGAAATCCGCACAGGCCGGTTTGCACCGCAACAAGGGGCTTGAAAAATCACCGCCGAATCGGCATGTTTCGCGCATTCGTGATCGCCGGCATGCGGCGACACGCGAACAGCTTGATGTCCGGGCCCCTCTGGCGAACGTGGCGGCACGTTCGTGATGTCGGCATCGAACTTTGACCAGCCGCCTGGAATTTCTTTACATGTCGCAAAATGGCAACCCCCTGGCGGGGAGTGGCGTGGTGGACGGGGCGCGTCGCCCGACCATGAAATATTTCACCTGGGCCTTCATCGTGACCGTGCTGGGTTTGATGCTGGGCGGTGTGCTGGGCTGGCAGACCACCGGCACGCTCGGCGGCACGCTGTCGGTGTTCTTCATCTGTGCGGTGCTGGCGGTGCTGGAAATCTCGTTGTCCTTCGACAATGCCATCGTCAACGCCAACAAGCTCAAGGACATGACCCCGAAATGGCAGCGCCGGTTCCTGACCTGGGGCATCCTGATCGCGGTGTTCGGCATGAGGATCGTGTTCCCGCTGCTGATCGTGGTGATCGCCGCCAAGATCGGTCCCTGGCAGGCGATGGTGCTGGCCGCCAGCCAGCCCGACGAATATTCGCGCATCATGCATGACGCGCATCTGCCCATCGCGGCCTTTGGCGGCACCTTCCTGATGATGGTCGGGCTGAGCTTCTTTTTCGACCATGAAAAGGACGTGCATTGGGTCAAGTGGCTGGAAAAGCGCATGACCCGCTATGCCACCATCCGCGGCATCGAGGTCGCCATCGTCCTGGTCACGGTGCTGGTGTTTTCGCGCTTTCTGGACGGGGCCGATGCGCAGATCTTCTTCAGCTCGGCCATCTGGGGGCTGCTGACCTTTCTGCTGGTCGAGGTGCTGGGCGGGCTGCTGGACAGTTCGCAAGAGGCCCTGCATGCCGGCGCCAAGGGCGGGCTGGGCGCGTTCCTGTATCTCGAGGTGCTGGATGCCTCGTTCAGCTTCGACGGGGTGATCGGGGCCTTTGCGCTGACCCACAACCTGTTCGTCATCGCCATCGGCCTGGGCATCGGTGCCATGTATGTGCGTTCGATGACCATCATGCTGGTCGAACGCGGCACGCTGTCGGAATACCGCTATCTGGAACACGGCGCCTTCTATGCCATCATCGCGCTGTCGGTGATCATGTTCGTCCAGCCGCTGGTGCATATCCCCGAGGTCATCACCGGCCTGGGCGGCGCCACGCTGATCGGCATTTCCTTCTGGTCGTCGCTGCGCTGGAACCGCCGCAACGGCGAGGCGCTGGGCTAGCACCGCGCCCTCTTTGCCCGATCCTGAGGCCGTCCCTTGCGGGGCGGCCCCTTACGGTAAATGTTGATACACCCCTTCGGTTGGCCGCTCTGCGGCCAATCTTTTCTTTACCTGACTGCGCTTGACTGAGGTCCGATGGAGGTGTCAGGTGAATCAGGTCTCGAAAATATCTTCGACAGCCGGCAAGCCGCTCGCGCGCCGGTTGTCTCTCCCCTGCGATGGGGTAGGTCTGAACTTCTGCCGCAATCCGCTTTGCGCAACTTTCGGCATCCCGCCTGATCCCTTCAAGCGCCAGCGGGGCGCTCCACCCGCTCCGAAAGGAACCATCCGCGGAGTGGTGGCCGGCAAGAAGCACGAGGATTTCTTCCAGAGCCAGACTTGCGGCAGAACCTCGCGGCTCAAGAACAACAGGGCGATAGCCGAGGAACACCATCGGCTCAAGCGACTTCACGAGTTCAATCCGGCTGCCCCCTCGTGCCCGGATCAGAAGTGCTTCGCGCACGGGATGGAGCCGGAAAAGAATCCCGGTTTCCATCGTCGCTTCGGCAAGACGGCGAAGCGTGATCCGCGCTGGCAGAGCCGCCTGTGCGCGAAGACCTTTTTCATCGGCAAGCCCGCCCGCCGCCATAAGCGATCCGACAAGAACCGCTGATCTTCCAGATGCTCTGCAACGACACCTCGCTGTCAAAGATCGGCAAGATCGCGGACATCTCCTATCGGTATCTCTACGCGAAGATCGCCTACTTTCATGACCGTTTTCGCGCCTTCACGGCCGAGCGGCAGGATTTCTCCAAGGTCGATTTCTGTGAGGCGGGATCGCGCTTCGCGACCGACAGCCAGACCCTGATCATCAACTGGCCCACAAAGCGGAAGCGGACGTCCGTGGCCGTCCAGCATCTCTGCACCGCACATGCCCGCTTGGGCTTCATCATGGAAGCCGCCCTCCAGTTCGATCCCTCGATGAGCATGGACGATGCCGAGGCGCGGGCCGTGGCCGCCAGCGAGGATCATCTCTCGGTCGCTTTCCGCACACATGCACGCGTTTGGACGAAGACCGAATTCGAGGCCTACCTTGCGCGCCTGCAGAAGCAGAAGCGGGTCAAGGAAACAGACCTCTATCAGCTGCCCCACCAAGGCGTTCTTGTTCGCTACGACATCCTGCAATACGCGCACGCCCTGCGGATCCGCGAGATGGTCTCGTCAGCCAATTGTCCG
Source organism: Paracoccus sp. SMMA_5_TC (assembly GCF_009696685.2). Taxonomy (NCBI): domain Bacteria; kingdom Pseudomonadati; phylum Pseudomonadota; class Alphaproteobacteria; order Rhodobacterales; family Paracoccaceae; genus Paracoccus; species Paracoccus sp. SMMA_5_TC. The sequence goes on along the minus strand of NZ_CP102355.1, from coordinate 767,462 downwards.
ATCTTTCTGGTGATGGACGATGATCGCGGCCTTCAACAGGCCTTCGCAGCGGAGATTCGCGCAGCGGTGTGCGACATCGCGGTGGTCAGCTTCGACAAGGGGATGACCAATGACAAGCACAACCAGGTCGTCGCTGATGGCCAGGTCAGGCGCGCGGAGATGTCCGGGGGGAGCCTGGGCCTGATCCGCACCCTCTCGGACGAGGACTACGCTGCGCAGCGTCGACTCCTACTTTCATTGCTTCCGGAGCAATATCCGCTTTGCGTCCCGGCCCTCTATCTTGTCCGGCTCGGTCGGACACACTTGGGACAGGCACTACCTCCACAAGCCCGAGCTGATCACGAAGATCGCCGAGATCTACCGTTTTTACCACAACTGCTGCGCGCCGGGCTGCCGACAAGAAAACGCCCACGATGCGCCTGGGGCTGGCACGCGGGCGCATCTCTGAACGGGATTTGCTTTAGTCTTGGTTGGCAGAGCGTTACACTGCCTTCCCGATCGCAGTGCCGATGTTACGGCTCGCGGTCAGCAAAATGAAGGTGAAGAACCAAAGGATACTCCCCAGCCTCCGGCCCACAGCCCCGCGGTTGCCATGACAGCAAGCGCGATGATGGTAAAGATTACGGCGGCCACGATGGCGTTCCAGTCGGTTCTTTTCAGCTTCTTGCGTCCGTCAGGCTTGTTGCTCATCAGTATTTCCCGTTGCTCTACAAGCCAGATAGGAGGGCCCAAGAAATTGGAAAAGCCGCCGAAAGGGTCTTCGGCGGCTTCATCATTTATCGTAAGGGGCCGTCCCTTGCGGGGCGGCCTTTTTGCTGCGCGCGCGGCGGGGGGCTGCTATACCCCAAGGGCAGGCAGAGACGGAGGGTTCGGTGCGGTATCTGGTGGCGGGGGTTCTGGTCGCGCTGGCGCTGGCGGCGCTGTGGCTGGTGCTGGGGCGCGGGGCGGGCGGCGGCGGTCGCGATGACGGCGCCGATGTCCAGGCGCTTTACGCCGCGCCTCGGCCGCTGCCCCAGGGGCCGCTGCGGGTCTATCACCTGGGCCACAGCCTGGTCGGGCGCGACATGCCGGCGATGCTGGCGGAACTGGCCGGGGCCGGGCATGATTACGCGCTGCAACTGGGCTGGGGCACGGCGCTGAGCGAACATTGGCAGGGCCCCGAGGCGATCAACGGCTTTCAGGCCGAAAACGCCACGCCCCGCTACCGCGACGCCGGGCAGGCGCTGGACAGCGGCGACTACGACGCCTTCGTGATGACCGAAATGGTGCGGCTGAAGGATGCCATCGCCTACAAGGACAGCCGCAAGGCGGTTGCGCAATGGGCGGCGCGGGCGGCAGCAGGCAACCCCGACGGTCAGATATTCCTGTATGAAACCTGGCACGCGCTGGACGATCAGCCCGAATGGCTGTCCCGCCTGCCGCTGGACCTGGAAACCCAGTGGAAGCCCGATCTGCTGTGGCCGGCGGCGCGGGCGGCGGGCCGGCCGGTCTGGCTGATTCCGGCGGGGCAGGTCATGGCCGCGGTCGTGGCCGAGGCCGAAGCCAAGGGCATCGCCGAACTGACCCGGCGCGAACAGCTGTTCGGCCGCGACGCCGAAGGTGCGCTGGACCCGATCCATCCCGGCGATCTGGGTCTGTATCTGGTGGCGCTGACCCATTACGCCGTGCTTTACGGCCGCTCGCCCGTCGGGTTGCCGGCGCAGCTGCATCATGCCGACGGCAGCCCGGCGCAGGCGCCTTCGCCGGAACTGGCGCGGCGGATGCAGGAGATCGTCTGGGAGGTGGTGCGCGCCAACGCCCTGACCGGGGTGCGCGCGCCCTGATCGCGACCCACCCGTGCCAGCCCCCTTGCGCCGGCACATTCTGAATTGCCCGTCCGTTGAAAATCGCGGCATTGACCTTGGCGCGGTTTCGCCGCTTCTGGCGGCCGGATGGGTCGCTTTGGCTGGTAGGGTGCAGGATGCTGACGGGATTGGTGCTGTTTTACGTGGGCGCGGTGCTGTTTCTGAACGGGCTGTGGCTGATGGGTCGTATCAGCGACCGGGAAATCGTGGTCATCAACCTGGTCACGGCGCTGGTGTCGGGGGCGGTGGTGCTGCACGATGTCTTTGGCGCCGGGGCCGATGCCGCCAGCATCCGCAATGGCGCGCTGGGGCTTTTGTTCGCCACCACCTATCTGTGGGTGGCGCATAATCGGCTGAGCGGCGTCGATGGCCGCGGGCTGGGCTGGTTCAGCCTGTTCGTCGCCGTGACCGCGGTGCCGGTGACGCTGCGGGCGTTGGCCACCGCGACAAGCCTTGCCGATTACTGGATGGCGCTGAACTGGGCGGCCTGGGCGGTGCTGTGGTTTCTGTATTTCCTGCTTCTGGCGCTGGGCCGGCCGATCCTGCGGCCGACGGCCTGGTTCACGCTGTTCTGTGGCATCCTGACCGGCTGGCTGCCGGGCTTTCTGATGCTGGAAGGCTGGCTCTGATCACCAGAACAGATGCGCCTGATCGATGGCCCGGCGCCAGAAGGCGTCGGGATCGGCCTCGGGGCGCCAGCCCAGCAGCTCCTTGGGCTTGCGGTTATCGAAGGGCGACAGATGTCCGCGCGACTTCCAGTCGGACAATGATGCCGGCGCCGCGTCGCGCCGGCGCAGCGCGTATCGCTTCAAACCTTGCTTCAGCACATCCGCCGCCCACAATGCGGTCAGGTTCGAGCCGCTGACCCTCAGCCGGGCGCCGGTGCGGCGGTGGATGGCGGCGAAATAGTCGCGTCCCGAAAACAGCGGCTCGCCGACCAGGTTGAAGCTTTCGCCCAGGGCGCGCGGGCTGTCCATCATGGCGATGATCCCGTCCGAGACGTCATCGGCCAGCACGAAGGGCAGGATGTTGCGCCCGCTGCCCCACAGCCGCACCGCTCCCGCGCCATGCCAGCGGCCGATGCCCCAATGCTGCAACGGCCCGCCGTCGCCCAGCACGATGCCCGGGCGCGCGATCACCAGCCGCAAGCCCTGCGCCTGCAAGGCCAGCAGCCGGCGCTCGCCCTCGGCCTTGGCGCGGGCATAGATGTTGCGCTGTTCCATCGCGCCGAAATCGGTGGCCTCGGTGATGCTCCGGCCGGGGTCCGACATGTCGTATGAGGCGATGGTGCCGGTGTGGATCAGCCGACCGATGCCGGCGCGGATCGCGGCGCGGCCGATGCGCTCGGTGGTGGCGACGTCGTTTTCCAGCGCCGCCTGCCAGTTCTTGTCGGTCGATTTCGCCAGGTTGATGACGCAATCCATCCCCTGCATGGCGGCGACCAGCCCGTCCTCGTCCCGCATCGAGACGCCCACCGTGTCCACCCGGTCGGCCAGATCGGGAAACGGCCCTTGCCGCCCGCGCGAGACCACGCGCACGTCATGGCCCTGTTCGACCAGGCGCCGGGTCAGGTTGCGGCCGATGAAGCCGGTGCCGCCGATCACCAGCACCCGCGGCGCGGGCCGGCCCGCCGGCCGGGCCGGCACGGCGGGCAGTTCCGGCAGCCGCGCCAGGCTGTCCTCGATGCCCTGCATGACCATGCGCGCGGCCGGCGGCGCCAGGCGCGGGTCCGGACGGCCCTCGCGCAGCCCGGCATGAAAGGCCGCGACCGTGGCGCGAAAGCTGAGCCCATAGGGGCTTTTCTGGTTCAGCGACGCGGCCTGCCGGACGGCGTTGCGCAGCCCTTCGCGCAGATGGCCGCCGGCGCGTCCCAGCTCCTTCAGCAGCGGGTTCAGCACCAGATCGGCGGTGTTGTCGCGGGCGATCACCAGCGTATCGGCGCCGTAATCCAGCCGTGCCAGCCCCGAGGATCCGCGCAGCGTCACCGAGCGGTCGTCGAAGGTTTCGACCAGCGACAGCGCGATGCTGACATCGACCCGGCCGGCGCGCGCCAGGATGCGCCAGCTTTGCGGGCGCTGCTCGCCCCCGGGCAGCGGCACCCATTGGCCCAGGCTGACGTGCTCGATCTCGAGCGGGCCGAACAGGTCCGTGGCCAGCGAGAACGGATGCGCCCCCAGTTCCAGCAGCAGGTTCGGCGTCTCGCGCAGCATCCACAGCCCATAGGGCCCCGAGCGCAGCGGCACCAGCGGCAAGGCCCAGTTGATCTGGGCCGATGACACCAGCCCCAGATCCCCCGCCTGCAGCGCCGATTTCAGCCGGCCATAGGCGGGCAGGCCCAGGAAATTGTGACAGGCGCCCAGCTGGCGCCCGGCGGCCTGGGCGGCGGCGGCCATCTCGTCCAGCTCGGCCACCGACAGCGCCACCGGCTTTTCGACCAGCACATGCAGCCCGGCGTTCAGGCAGCGGATCGCCAGATCGCGGTGCAGGTTCGGCGGCGTCAGGATATGGACCACATCGCAGACCCCGGCCGCGATCATCTGGTCCAGATCGGCAAAGGCGGCGATGCCATGGCTGTGGGCCAGCGCCTCGGCCGCGTCGCGGGCGGGATCGCAGACCGCGACCAGCCGCGCGCCGGGGGTGGCGCGGATGGCATCGGCGTGCCAGGGCGCGATATAGCCGGCGCCGATGATGCCGACGCGCAAGTCGCTGGTCATGGAAAACTCCTATTTATACTCGATAATACGCATGTCCCGCCCCAGCCACCGGCGGCGATAAAATGTCAGCATCCCGATCAGGTTGGGGATCTTGGCCAGCGTCAGCAGTCCCGCCTGCCGCCAGGCCATTGGCCGCCCGGACAGGCCGCGCGCGGTTTTCCACCACGACAGCGCATAGGCCGCCAGCACCGCCAGCAGCAGCCAGCGGCTGACAAGCAGCCCCAAAAGGCCCAGCAGCGGCAGCACCAGCCCATAGACCCAGACCCGCAGCCGTTCGCGCCGGAAATAGGGCGGGTGCATGGCGCCGACCTGGGCAAAGCCGTGGCCGTTGCGGATCGTGCGCTGCCACCACTGGCCAAAGCGGGTCATGTCGGCGTCGTGCCAGGTCATCTGCACCGGCAGCCGCAGCAGGCGCCAGCCGGCGCGGGCCAGTCGCAGGCAGAATTCGTCATCCTCGGCCGCGATCACGACAGGGTCGAAGCCGCCGATCTGGCGAAAGGCTGCGGCGCGCACCATCATGTCGCCGCCGCAGGCGGTGATCGGCCCGGCGGGGCGGCGCCAGTCCACCTCGCACATCTGGTTGTAGACGGTGGCGGTGGGGTGGATTTCCCCGCGCCAGCCGGTGACCAGGCCCAGCCGGGGATCGTCGTGCAGCGCCGCCATGCCGGCCTGCAACCATTCCGGCTCGACCCGGCAATCGCCATCGACGAATTGCACCAGCTCGGGGCTGCCGGCCTGTTCCAGCGCCTGAAACCCGGCGTTGCGGGCGCGGGCGGCGGTAAAGGGGATGGCGCTGTCCAGTTCGACCACGATCACGCCAAGGTCGCGGGCAAAGGCCACGCTGTCATCGGCCGAGCCGCTGTCGACATAGACGACGGGATCGCAGTGCCCGACCAGCGAGCGCAGGCAGGCCTTCAGCCGTTCGCCTTCGTTGCGGCCGATGGCCACGGCACCAAGCCGGGTGGGGGTCATGATTCCTCGTGCAGGTTGTGGCACCGCGCCAGATTGCCCCGCCCTTCGCGGTTCTGCAATGCGGCTGGCGCCGGCAGGCCGTGACCGTCATCCCTCGGCAACCAGTTCACGGCGCAGGCTGTGGCGCGCCAGCGCCGAAATCAGGTCGGTCTGGGTGACGATGCCGACGATGCGATCACCTTCCAGCACCGGCACGGCATCGCAATCGCCCGAGGCCAGCAGCGGCAGCAGGGCGGCGATGGGCGTGTCGGGGGCGGCGCGCGGCGCATCGGTCTGCATCACCTGGGCGGCACGCACTGCCGGCCCGTTCCGGCCCAGCAGATGTTCCAGCGCCGCAAGAAGCCGCCTGTCATGACGAAACGCATCCTCGCGCGCGCGGCGGATCAGATGCAGCTGGAAAATGATGCCGCAATAGCGGTCATCGCCTTCGACCACCGGCAGGGCCGTGAAGCCGTGGTGCCGGAACAGGTCGGCGACCTCGGACAGGCGGCTGTCGGGGGCGACGGTGATCAGGTCGCGCGACATCATGTCGGCCGCGGTCATCGGCCCGGTCAGGTGAGTGGCCGCCTGCAATTCCGCCGCGCCGATCAGCCGTGCCAGATCCTCGACCCCCAGGTTCAGCGATTGGCGATAGCGTTGCAGGATGTCGGAAAGCTCGTCGCGCGACAGGCCCAGCCGCTCGATCGCCGGGTGATCGGCGGTGCCATGCGGGCCGGGCTCGTCGAACTGGCGAAACGGATAGCGCCGGCCGGTCAGCCGCGCATAGGCCATGGCGATCAGCACCAGCGCCACCGTGCCCGCCAGCACCGGCGTCAGCACGAAGCGCAGGCCCATCTCGCGCAGGGCATCGGGGTTCATCGCCGCCGTCATCGCCACCGCCCCCGCCGGCGGATGCACGGCGCGCAGGGGGATCATCGCCGCGATCGACAGCCCGACGGCCAGCGCGATGCGCCACAGCGGGTCGGGCACCCAAAGGCAGGCGCCCAGCCCGACCAGCGCCGCCGCGCCATTGCCCACCACCGCCGACCAGGGCTGTGCCAGCGGGCTGTTCGGCACTGCGAATACCAGGACCGAGGTGGCACCGAAGGGGGCGATCATCGCCAGCCCCAGCCGCAGATCGGCCGAGGGCGACAGCAGAAACAGCCCCGCCACCGCCAGTCCGACCACCGCCCCCAGGGCGGCGCGCAACGCCTCCTGCGCCGAGCCGCGCCCGATGGCCGGGCCAAGGGCCCGCGCCAGCCACCGCAGCCGGCCGCCGATGGTCAAGGATTTCATGCGCGATCCGCCTGTCGGGCAAAGGGGGTTACCCGGGGTCAATGTCGCAGCAGCGCCGCACATGCAAGCCCGGATTCGCCCGACGCCGGCCGCCTAGCGGTAGCGGCCGCCGCGCTGAAGAACCTCGATCTGGTAGCCGTCCGGATCGGCGATGAAGAAGAAGCGTGCGACAACCTCGCCGGCCGGGGCGAAATCGACGATCTTGCGCGGCGCCAGCCCGGCAGCGGTCAACCTTGCATGCTCGGCCTCGAGATCGTCGACCGACAGCGCCAGATGCCCATAACCGTCGCCCAGGTCATAGGGCTGGCTGCGGCCCTTGTTGATGGTCAGTTCCAGTTCGAAATCGTTTTCCGCATTGGCCAGATAGACCAGGGTGAAATCGGGAAAATCCAGCCGGTCGGCCACCTCTAGCCCGAAGGCTTCGCGATAGAAGCCGACCGAGCGCGCTTCGTCGAGAACGCGAATCATGCTGTGAATGGCGCGGGCCATGCGAATCTCCTGTGCTGGCGAGGGTGTCGTTATGGCGCAGACGACAAGGATTGTCAGCCGCACCATGGACAGGCCGGCACGGCCATGGCAGGCAGCGGGTATGGGGCGCGAGATGGGACTGTTCGGGCGCAGGGTGCTGACATTTGGCGTGGCCGCGCTGGGCGCGACCGGCTTCGTCGCGCTTGGCCTGCCGCTGCCGCTGCTGCTGGGGCCGATGCTGGCCTGTCTGCTGGCGGCGCTTGTGGGGCTGCCGCTGACCGGGGCGGGGCGTCTGGGCACCGCCATGCGCAGCTTTCTGGGCGTGGCTGTCGGAGCGGCAATCACGCCGCAGGTGCTGGCGCAAATGCCCGGCATGGCCATGTCTCTGGCCCTGGTGCCCGTCTTTGTGGCGGCGATCGCGCTGGTCGGTTATCCGCTGCTGCGCCGCGGCTTCGGTTTCGATCCGGCCACGGCCTGGTATGGCGCCATGCCCGGCGGGCTGCAGGACATGCTGGTGTTCGGCGAAGAGGCCGGAGGCGACATAAGGGCGCTGTCGCTGATCCATGCCACCCGGGTGCTGGTCATCGTCACCGCCGCGCCACTGATCCTGCACGCGGGCTGGGCGGTCGATCTGTCGCAGGCGCCCGGCGCGCCGCTGGCGGCGGTTGGGCTGGGGGAAATCCTGCTGATGATCGGCGCGGGGATCCTGGGCTGGCTGGGCGCGCAGCGCATGGGCATGTTCGGCGCCTCGATCCTGGGGCCGATGATCCTGACCGCCGCGCTGTCGCTGGCCGGTCTGATCACGCAGCGCCCCCCGGCGGCGATGATCCAGGCCGCGCAGCTTTTCATCGGCATCGCGGTGGGGGTGAAATACGCAGGCATAACCCTGCGCGAACTGCGTCGCCATGTCGCTGCCGGAGCAGTCCATGCGCTGGCGCTGGCCGGGCTGAGTCTGGTGATGATCGAGGTCATCGTGGCCCTGGGTCTGGCGCCGGGGCTCGAGGCGTTTCTGGCCTTTGTGCCCGGCGGGCAGGCGGAAATGGTGGTGATCGCCATCATTGCCGGCGCCGATCTGGCCTATGTCGTATGCCATCACCTGTTGCGCATGATCCTGGTGATCGTGCTGGCGCCGGTGGTTGCCGCCTGGGCGCGCCGGCGCCAGCGCGAGGGGGGCTAGATGTTCATCTGCGCCCCGATCTCGACCACGCGGCCGGCGGGGATGCGGAAATAATCCGAGGCGCCGGCGGCATTGCGCGACAGCGCGATGAACAGCTTGCCCTGCCAGGCCGGCACCCGGCTGCGGGCAGCGATTCGGATGCGCCGCCGCGACAGGATGAAGGATGTCGCCATGATGTCGAATTTCCAGCCCTGGCGCCGGCACAGCAGCAGCGCCTGCGGCACGTCGGGTTCCTCGGCATAGCCATAGCACAGTTCGACCCGGCGGAAGCGGTCGTTGATGTCCTCGATCCTCACCCGCTGGCTGTCGGGCAGGCGCGGCACCTCGGCGGTGGTGATGGTCAGGATCACGTTCTGTTCGTGCAGCGACTTGAAATGCTTGAGACTGTGCAGCAGCGCCGAGGGCGCCAGGTCGGGGGTCGAGGTCAGGAACACCGCCGTCCCCGGCACGGTGGCGATGCTGTCGGATCGCGCCAGCTGCGCCAGCAGCACGTCCAGCGGCAGTTCCAGTTCGCGGTCCTTGGCGGTGACCACGGCGCTGCCGCGCATCCAGCTGGCCATGACGATCAGCACCAGCGCCGCCAGGCCCAGCGGCACATAGCCGCCGTCGTGGATCTTCATCAGGTTGGCGCCCAGAAAGGTCAGGTCCAGCGCCAGGAACGGCAGCATCATCGCCACCGACAGCCACAGCGGCAGCCGCCAGTGCCTATGCGCCACCACCATGGCCAGCGTGGCGGTGATGACCATGGTGCCGGTCACCGCGATGCCATAGGCCGAGGCCAGCCGCGAGGACGAGCCGAAGATTACCACCAGCGCCAGCACCGCCACCATCAGCCAGCGGTTGACCCCGGGCATGTAGATCTGGCCCTGATGTTCGTCCGAGGTGTGGCGGATCTTCATGCGCGGGAACATGCGCAGCTGCACCGCCTGCCGGGTCAGCGAATAGGCGCCGGTGATCACCGCCTGGCTGGCGATGATCGTCGCCAGCGTGGCCAGGATCACCACCGGCAGCAGCGCCCAGGACGGAAACATCAGGTAAAACGGGTTGGCCATGGCCGAGGGGTTGGACAGCACCAGCGCCCCCTGACCGAAATAGGTCAGCAGCAGCGCCGGAAAGGCCACGAACAGCCAGGCGACCTGGATCGGGCGGCGGCCGAAATGGCCCATGTCGGCATAAAGCGCCTCGGCCCCGGTCACCGCCAGAAAGACCGCCCCCAGCACCATCAGCCCCAACCGGCCGTTCTGCAGCATGAAATGCAGCGCGTAGAGCGGGTTCAGCGCCGCCAGAACCTCGGGGTCGCGCAGCATCCAATGCGTTCCCGCCGCGGCCATGACCAGAAACCACAGCAGCGTGATGGGCCCGAAGAACCGCGCCACCGCCTGGGTGCCGCGCTGCTGGACCAGGAACAGGCCGACGATGATGGCGATGGCGATGGGCTGGATGAAGGGTTCGACCTGATGGGTCACCAGCTTCAGCCCCTCGACCGCGGACAGCACCGAAATCGCCGGGGTGATGGCGGCATCGCCGTAAAACAGCGCCGCCCCCAGCATGCCCAGCACCAGGATGGCGCGGTTCGGCCGGCCCAGGGCGCGCTGGGCCAGCGCCAGCAGCGACAGCGTGCCGCCTTCGCCCTCGTTGTCGGCGCGCATCAGGATCAGCACGTATTTCACCGTCACGATCAGCACCAGCGCCCAGACGATCAGCGACAGCACCCCCAGCACATCGGCGCGCAGCACCTGGCCGTGGCTGGCGCCGGCGGCATGCATCGCCTCGCGAAAGGCATAAAGCGGCGAGGTGCCGATGTCGCCATAGACCACCCCGATCGCGGCCAGCGAAAGCTGCGCCAGCCCGGCCCGGCGTGGCGGAATTGTGTGCAGTTCGGTTTCCAGACTTGCCATGTGATTCCCTTTTGCCGGACCCGCCGGCGCAGGCAGGCAGGATGCGCCCTGTCGGCATAAGGGATCGACAGGGAACTGCGCCCCCGGCGTAAGGATTTCGTAAAGACCATGGACAAGGCCGCCGCCATCGCGCCAGATCGCCGCATGAGCCCGGATCAGAACCCGCCACCCCCCTTGCCGCCCCGCCGCTGGAGCACCGCCCCCAGCCTGGCCGGGCTGGTCGGGGCCGGGCTGCTCTTGGCCTCGGTCACCTGGGCGGCGCGGGTTCTGCACGACTGGCTGCCCGAAAACGTCTCGATCCTGCTGTTTCTGGCCAGCGTGCTCATCAGCGCCGCGGCCTTTGGCTTCTGGGTAGGTCTGGCCAGCGCTCTGGGCGCGATCGCGGCCTTCAATTTCCTGTTCGTCGAGCCGCATTTCACCCTGCATATCGAGCAGCCCCATGATGTGGTCACGGTGGCGGTGTTCCTGCTGACCGCCAGCCTGACCGGGCTTCTGGCCGGGCGGCTGCGCGAACAGGTCGATGCCGCGCAAGGTCGAGCCGCCGCGCTTGAGGTGCTGTCGCGGGTCAGCACCGACCTGGCCGGCGTCCGCGCGGCCGATCAGGTGACCGCGGTGGCGCTGCACCACCTGCACCGGCTGGTGGCCGGGCCGGTGATCGCGCTTGCCCCCGGCGCCGAGGGGTTGCAGGCGCTGTCAGCGCTGCCGACGGATTTCGTGCCCGATCCGCGCGATCTTGATGCCGCCGACATTGCCCTGCGCCGCGGCCGCCCCGAAATCGCCGCTGCCCAGGGCTGGAGCGGCTCGCGCCTGAGTTTCTATCCGCTGGGCGAGGCGGGACAGAACCGGCTGGTGCTGGGCCATGCCCGCCTGTCGCCCGACCGGCGCGACCGCGAATGGCGCGAACAGGCGATCCAGCTTGTGCTGGGCCAGACCGAACAGGCGCTGGCCCGTCTGACGCTGGCCGAAGAGGCCGAGGCCGAGCGCCGCCGCGCCGCGGCCGAGGAAACCCGGGCGGCGCTGCTGGCCTCGTTGTCGCATGACCTGCGCACGCCGCTGGCCACCATCCTGGGCGCGGTGACCACGCTGCGCGAACTGGGCGAAACGCTGCCGCCGGCCTCGCAAGTCGATCTGCTGGCCGCCATCGAGGAGGATGCCCAGCGTCTGGCGCGTTATGTCGAAAAGCTGTTGCAGCTGACCCGGCTGCAAACCGGCATCGCCGCGCAACTGGCCTGGGTCGATGCTGGCGACGTGGCCCAGGCGGCGGTGACACGCGCGCGCCGGACCTGGCCGCGCCTGCGCATCCAGGCCGAGGCGGCGGGCCTGCCGATGATCCGCGCCGAAGCCGGCTTGCTGGAGCAGGCGTTGTTCAACCTGCTGGAAAATGCCGCCAAATACGGCCAGGATCCCATCCGCCTTTCCGGTCGCGCCGATGGCGACGAACTGGTGCTGGCGGTGCAGGACGCCGGCCCCGGCCTGCCGCCGCGGCTGGCGGAATGGATCAATGCCGCCGATATGGCCGGGGCGCCACCCGGAACCGGGCTGGGCCTGCCGATCTGCAAGGGCATGGCGCGGGCTCTGGGCGGACGGATACGCGCGGCGCGCAGCAGCGCCGGCGGCGGGCTGGTCGAGCTGCACCTGCCGCTGCCCGTCGCGCCGCCGGCGCAGGCACGTGCCGCAGCCTCGACGGGGACGGGCTGATGCGCGCCCGCCAGCTGATCCTGATCGTCGATGACGAACCGCAGATCCAGCGTTTCCTGGGTCATGCGCTGGTCGCCGCCGGCTATGACATCTGCATGGCCGCGACGGGGGCCGAGGCGCTGGCCCAGGCCCAGGCGCGCCAGCCCGACCTGATGATTCTGGACCTGGGCCTGCCCGACATCAACGGCAAGGAGGTGATCGAGCGGCTGCGCCTGCGCTCGGACCTGCCGGTGATCGTGCTGTCGGCGCATGACCAGGAAATGGAACGGATCATGGCGCTGGACATGGGGGCGGACGATTTCGTGGCCAAGCCCTTCGGCATCGGCGAGTTGCTGGCCCGGTTGCGCGTCAGCCTGCGCCCGCGCCGTGGGGTGACGGCGCAAGTGCTGCGTCATGGCGGGCTGGTGATCGACCTTGCCGGGCATCAGGTCAGCCGCGATGGCGTGGCGCTGCGGCTGACGCCCAAGGAATTCGACCTGCTGGCGGCGCTGGTCGGCAATGCGGGCCGGGTGATGACCCATCATCGCCTGCTGCAACTGGTCTGGGGGCCGGCGCATGTCGATGACGTGCCCTATCTGCGGGTGTTCATCGGCCAGCTGCGCCAGAAACTTGAACGCGACCCCGCCCGCCCCGAACTGATCCTGACCGAGCCCGGCGTCGGCTATCGCTGGGCCCCGCCCGAGGAGGCCGCCCCATGACCCTGCGCATCCTGCGCGCCGTCGATCACCGCCGCATGCCGTGGAAGAACGGCCGCGGCGAAACGCTCGAGGTAGCGGTCGGTCCGCCCGGCGCCGGGCTGGACGATTTCGACTGGCGCGTCAGCATGGCCGGCGTGACCGAGGATGGCGCCTTTTCGCTGTTTCCGGGCATCGATCGCAGCCTGGCGGTGCTGAGCGGCGCCGGGCTGGAAATGCAGCTTCCAGACCTGCCGCCGCAGCGCGTGGTGATGGACGGGCCGGCGCTGACCTTTGCCGCCGATATTCCCAGTTCGGCACGTCTGCTGGCGGGGCCGGTCAGCGACCTGAACGTGATGACGCGGCGGGGTGTTTTTTCCCATGTGCTGCTGCGCGCCGACCACGGGCTGCCACCGGCGGGGGAACGGGCCGGCGCGGTGACGCTGATGCTGGCCACCCGGCCGGTGGTGGCGCATCTGGCGGGTCGGCGGCTGGAACTGGGGCCGCTGGATGCGGTGATCTGCACCGATGCGCTGGCGCATCTGGACCCCGGGCCGGTCGCCGGGCTGTGGGTGGCGCGGATAAGCCCCTGCCTGGGCACGTAGAGGCCAGCCCCCAAGGTTCAAGGCCGCGCCCTGTCACGACGGCTTTTGAGGGGCCGATTGCCAGGGCGGCTGCTTCAGCGCCGCCGCCAGATGATCGACAAAGCGGCGCAGCTTGGCCGGCATCGGGTTGACCGGCGGCCACAGCGCCACGATGGGCATGGGCCGCGTGGGATGATCGGGCAGGATGCGCAGCAGCTCGCCCCGCGCCAGGGCCGGCGCGGCGATAAAGCCCGGCAGCATCGCCAACCCCAGTCCGGCCACCGCCATGCAGCGGATCGCCTCGCCATTGTTCAGGGTCAATCTGCCACTGACCGGGGGCGACACGAAACGGTCGCGGTCGCGAAACTGCCACAGCAGGCTGTTCGGGACATGGCTGTAGGCGATGACCTGATGCTGGCGCAGATCGGCCAGGCTGCGCGGCTGGCCGTGCTGGCGCAGATATTCGGGGCTGGCGCAGGCGATGCTTTCATCCTGGCACAGCTTGCGTTGCATCAGCGCCCGGTCGCGGATATCGCCGATGCGCAGGGCGATGTCGAAACCGTCGCGGACGAGGTCGCGGCTGCGGTCATCGTAATCGACAAGGATTTCCAGCTGCGGGTTCTGTGCGGCGAAACTGGCGATGATCGGGCCCAGATGCAGCAGGCCGAAGCTCATGGGGGCCGAAATCGACAGCCGGCCGCGCAGCGGCGCCAGCCCGTCCATCTGCCAGGCGGCGCCCTCGGTCGCGGCGGCCAGTTCGTTCAGCGCCGGGCGCAAACGCTCGGCCAGGTGCAGCGCCGCCTCGGTCGGGGTGATGCGGCCGGCGTTGCGTCGAAACAGCGCCGCCCCCAGCGCGGTTTCCAGATCGGCGATGCGCTTGCTGACCACCGATTTCGACAGGTTCAGCCGGGCGGCGGCGGCGGTGATGGTGCCCAGTTCCATCACCGTCAGAAAGGTTTCCAGATCGTCCAGCTGATAGCGCATGGCCCAAGCCTAGCCTGCGCGCGACCGTTCGCAAGCACCGAACGCCATGTTCACGCAACGGGCGCTGGCGCAAACGCCGCGCGGGGCCGATATCGTCACCAAAGCCACAGGAGACCGCCATGCAGCCGCTGACCGGAATTCACCACCTGACCGCCATCACCGCCCAGGCGCCGCAGAACAAGCAGTTCTATACCGGCACCCTGGGGCTGCGGCTGGTCAAGAAAACCGTCAACCAGGACGATATCAGCGCCTATCACCTGTTCTATGCCGACGGGCTGGCCTCGCCCGGGACCGACCTGACCTTCTTTGACTGGCCGGTGGCGCGCGAAAGCCGGGGCACGCGCTCGATCAGCCGCACCGGGCTGCGCATCGCCGCCGACAGTTTCGACTATTGGGCCGGACGCCTTGCCGATGCCGGCTTGAGCCAGGGCCGGATAACCACCCTGGACGGCCGCCAGAGCCTGGATTTCGAGGATCCCGAAGGCCAGCGCTTTCGCCTGATCGAGGATCCGGCCGACAACGCCGCCAACCCTTGGGACCAAAGCCCGGTCCCGGCCCGCCATCAGATCCACGGCCTGGGGCCGATCACGATTTCTGTGCCCGAACTGGCGCCGACGCAGGCGATGCTGGAACAGGCCATGGGTCTGCGCCTGGTCCGCGACTATGCCAGCCCGGACGGCCATGGGGTGGTGCATGTCTTTGAAATGGGCGCCGGCGGGCCGGCGGCGGAACTGCATGTCGCGGTGCAGCCGCAACTGCCGGTGGCGCGTCAGGGTGCGGGCGGCGTGCATCACGTCGCCTTCCGCGTCCCCGACAAGGCGGCCCTGCGCGGCTGGGCCACGCATCTGCGGCAACTGGGCCTGCCCAACTCGGGCGAGGTCGAGCGGTATTATTTCCGCTCGCTGTATTTCCGCGAACCGGGCGGCAACCTGTTCGAGATCGCCAGCGACGATCCGGGTTTCACCGTGGACGAGCCCCTGGCGCAGCTGGGCGAAACCCTGTCGCTGCCGCCGTTCCTGGAGCCGCGCCGCGCCCAGATCGAGGCGGGTCTGCGCCCCTTGGATTAGGTCCAAGGCCGCACCGGACGCACAGGGGGGGGCGGCCGCAGGACCGCCCCCTTGCCTGTCATGGCCCGCTGGGCCGCGTCGGGCGCTGGTCCTGCGCCAGCCAGGCGCGGCCCCGGTCCAGATCGGCGGCGGCCAGTTCATGGCCCGCGTCCAGGGTGGCGGCGGTCAGATCGGCGCCGCCGGCGCGCAGGGCCCGTTCCAGCGCCGGGGCCTGCACCGCATAGGGATCGCGGGCGCCCGACAGCATCAGCACTCGGCTGCCCCGCAGCGCATCCGCGGCCAGCGGCGGCGGATCCTCGAGCGCCTGTACCGGCCGCAGCAGCAGCGCGCTGCGGATCAGCCCGGGGTGCAGTTGCAGCGCCGCCCCCAGCAGGTTGGCGCCATTGGAATAGCCCAGCCAGGTCAGCGCCGCCGGGTCCAGCCCATAGGCGCGGCTGGCATCGGCGACAAATCCGGCCAAGGCCTCGGCCTCGGCGCGGATGTCGGCCTGGTCGTAGGTCATGGGGTCCAGGCGGCGGAACCAGCGGTTGACGCCTTCCTCGGTCGAGCGGCCGCGCAGGCCCAGCAGGGTGGTGCGCGGCGCCATCCGTGCCGCCAGCGGCATCAGGTCGGCCTCGTTGCCGCCGGTGCCGTGCAGCAAGACCAGGGTGCGGCCATCGCCATCCTGCGGGCGATGAAAGCGGTGAATGAAGGCAAGCTCGCGCATGGGAATCCTTTCCTGGCCGGGCAGGGCGAACTGGGGCAGCATCACGCGCAGATCCTCGGCGCGGGCGGCGTCATGGGCGGGCACGAACAGGGCCTGGCCGAGGTGCTCGGGGGCTTCGTCCACGGCAAATCCGGGCGCGTCGGTGGCATGTTCCAGCAGCGTGCCGGCCGGCTCGCGCACATAGATCGACTGGAAATACCTGCGGTCATGCACCGGCGTTGCGTCCTGATCGGCCAGGGCCTGCCGCATCCGCGCCAGTTCGGCCGCATCGGCGGCGCGAAAGGCGACGTGATCTAGGATGCCGGTGCCGGGGATGCCGGGAAAGAAGCCGGTGGCATCGCGGATGTCCACCGCGTCGCTGTCCGACAGCTGCCGCCGCAGCGTCCCTTCGGCCGGGCCGGGCCGATAGCCGAAGCGGGCGATGAAATCGGCGCTGGCCTGCGGCCGTTCGCTGAGGATGGTGACGGCGCGCAGCCGCGTGGGCGCGATCGGGTCGGGCAGCGGGGCGGTGGCGGGCAGATCGACGGCGACCAGCTTGACGATGATGCCGTCGGGATCCTTCAGCCGCAGCACGGTTTCGCCCAGTTCGCGCTGCGGCGGCTCGGCCGGGATGCCGGCGGTCATGGCGCGGGTCAGCCAGTTGCCAAGGCTCGCGGGCGGCACCGCCAGCGCGATTTCCGCCACCTGGCCATGGCCGACCCGACCTGGGGCGCCGTCCTGCCACACCAGAAAGGTGACGATCGAGCCGGGCGATCCCAGGGCGTCGCCATAGAACAGGTGCAGCTGTTCGCCATCGGCAAGACCGGCGCTGCGCTTGACCAGCCGCAGCCCCAGAAAGCCGGCGTAGAAATCGACATTGGCCTGAACGCGGCGGGTGATGCCGGTGACATGATGGATGCCGGTGGTCATGCGATAGCCCCTGCTGGACCCGCGGCAATCCCGCAGGCGCCTGTCCTGTCCGCATCATAGCACCCCGGGCGGCGCAGGACAGCGCGGCGGGGACGGAAACGGCGTTAGCCGAGCGCGAACGCGGCCTTGGCCGAGGGGGCTGGCGCGGCCTTCAGCCCTGATGGGCGCCCCGCGCCAGATCGGCAACGAAGCGATGGATCTCGTCCACCGGGCGGCCTTCGCCGATCAGCTTGACGATGGCGCTGCCCACCACGCAGCCGTCGGCGACCGCCGCCACGTTGCGCGCCGCCTCGGGGGTCGAGATGCCGAAGCCCACCACCACCGGCAGATTGGCCGCGGCGCGGATGCGCGCCACCTCGGGGGCGACCTCGGCGGCATCGGCGGCCGGGCCACCGGTGATGCCGGTGACGCTGACGTAATAGACAAAGCCCGAGGTGTTGCGCACCACAGCCGGCAGCCGGCGGTCATCGGTCGTCGGCGTGGCCAGACGGATGAAGTTCAGCCCCGCCGCCCGCGCCGGCAGGCACAGCTCGGCGTCCTCCTCCGGGGGCAGGTCGACCACGATCAGCCCGTCCACCCCGGCCGCCACCGCCTCGGCGATGAAACGTGCGACGCCGCCGTCGCGGGCATAGATCGGGTTGTAATAGCCCATCAGAACGATGGGGGTGCGATCATCCTGTTCGCGAAAGGCGCGCACCATCTCGAACACGCGGCTGACGCTGCCGCCGGCGGCCAGCGCGCGCTGGCCCGCGGCCTGGATGGTGGCACCATCGGCCATCGGGTCGGTGAAGGGCATGCCCAGTTCGATGATGTCCACCCCGGCCTGCGGCAGGCCGCGCATGATCTGCAGCGAGGTGTCGAAATCCGGGTCGCAGCCCATCATGTAGGCGACGAAGGCCTTGTCGCCGGTCTGGGCCAGCCGTGCGAAAGTGTCGTCGATTCTGCTCATCCGTGCCGCGTCCCCCGTGATAACCGCCCAGCCCTAGCCCGCGTGCGGGCCAAGATCAACGCCCCGCCACTGGACTCGCGCGTCAGCCGCCCATAAAAGGCGCGCAAATCTGCAACAAGGGGTGCATCATGGGTTTTCGGATGGGGATCGTCGGGCTGCCGAATGTCGGCAAGTCGACGCTGTTCAACGCGCTGACGAAAACCGCCGCCGCACAGGCCGCCAATTTCCCTTTTTGCACCATCGAACCCAATGTGGGCGAGGTGGCGGTGCCCGACAGCCGGCTGGACAGGCTGGCCGAAATCGCCGGCAGCCGGCAGATCATCCCCACCCGCATCACCTTTGTGGACATCGCCGGACTGGTCAAGGGCGCCAGCAAGGGCGAGGGGCTGGGCAACCAGTTCCTGGCCAATATCCGCGAGGTTGACGCCATCGCCCATGTGCTGCGCTGTTTCGAGGATGGCGACGTCACCCATGTCGAAGGCCGCGTCGATCCCATCGCCGATGCCGAGACCATCGAGACCGAGCTGATGATCGCCGATCTGGAATCGATCGAACGCCGGCTCGCCAATATCCAGCGCAAGCTGAAGGGCGGCGACAAGGAGGCGGTTGCCCAGGAACGGCTGCTGAAGGCGGCGCAGGCGGCGCTGGAATCGGGTCAGCCGGCCCGCACGGTCAAGGTCGATGACGATGACCGGAAGGCCTGGGCGATGCTGCAGCTGCTGACCGCCAAGCCGGTGCTGTTCGTCTGCAATGTCGAAGAGGACAAGGCCGCCACCGGCAATGCCCAGTCCCAGCGCGTGGCCGAGATGGCGCGCGCGCAGGGCGCGGGCCATGTGGTGATCTCGGCCCGGATCGAGGAAGAGATCAGCCAGCTTCCCGCGGACGAGGCCGCGATGTTCCTTGAGGAAATGGGCCTGCACGAGCCGGGCCTGGACCGGCTCATCCGCGAAGCTTACCGGCTGCTGGGGCTGGAGACCTATTTCACCGTCGGTCCCAAGGAAGCCCGCGCCTGGACCATCCACAAGGGCACGCTGGCGCCGCAGGCCGCCGGCGTCATCCATGGCGATTTCGAACGCGGCTTCATCCGCGCCGAGACGATTTCCTACGAAGATTACATCACCTACAAGGGCGAGGCCGGCGCGCGCGAGGCCGGCAAGTTCCGGGTCGAGGGCAAGTCCTATCAGGTGCAGGACGGCGACGTGCTGCATTTCCTGTTCAACGCCTGATCCGGCCCGATTTCGGGCCGCGGGCGTTCAATCCCGCGCCCGGCGCGCCTCGAAGCTGATGACGGCGTCGCCTTCGCGCGGGGGGCGGCCGGGCTGGTGATTGCCCGAAATCTCGGGCGTGGCAAAGCCGGCGGCGCGCAGGGCCATGGCAAATTCCGCCACCCCCCACCAGCGCAGCCCGAACAGTTCAAGCTCGCTCGCCAGCAGCCTGCCGTCGCGCCAGTGTTCATAGCGCAGATGCGACAGGGTGGTCTGGTCGATATACCGGGTTTCGACACGCTGCTCGGCCAGCACCAGCAGGTCGCCCGCCTCGGTCTGCCAGCTGCGCTGCGATGACCCGCCCTGGATGATGTCGCCGATCGGGTCCAGATCGACGATCAGCCGCCCGCCGGGTGCCAGGTGGTCGTGGAAGCGGCGCAGCACTGCGATGGCGGTGGCGGTGTCGCCGATCAGCTGGAACGATCCCGCCGGCAGGATGATGGCCGCAAACCGCCGGTCATAGCCGAAATCGGCAAAACCCTGGCGGCTGAGCCCGGCCCGCAGCCCCCGCCGGGCACATTCGGCCGCACAGAGCGCCAGCATCTCGGCCGAGGTGTCGAACCCCTCGACCTCCAGCCCCGCCTGCGCCAGCGGGATCAGGATGCGGCCATTGCCGACCGCCGGCTCCAGCACCGGGCCATCGCAATCGGCCAGCCGGTTGCGATAGAATTCCACATCGCCGAACGAGGTGCCGACGGGTTTGTCGAGGTCATAGACCCAGGAGGCAAGCTTGCCATAGCGGTTCAGCATGTCCGATCCGGTGCAGTCGGGACCGCCGGCGTCTAGCGGCAGCGGGCCGGGTTTACCCCCAGCGCCCGCAACCCCCAATCGGTCATCTGTCCGACCAGTTGCTGGCCGGCCGCGTCGAAGGCCGGCACCAGATCCGCGGTCCGGGTGGTTTGCGCCGGGGCGGTGGCGGCAAAGCGGCCGCGCGCCACCACCTTGGCGTCCATTTCCCGCACCATCTGCGCATCGACCGTCAACTTGACCACCGCGCCCTTGCCTGCCACCTCGGCGTTGAAGTCCTGGATTTCCGAAATCAGCGCGTAATCGCCCGCCGTGCCCAGCGGCGCGCGGCCGACATGGGTAAAACTGTCATAGACCCCGAAGGCGCGGACCAGCAGCGTCTGCAGCGTGACCGGCACGGTATCGCCCCAGCGGGCATCGGGCAGATATTGCGTCTGAAGCGCGTTGGGGCGGATCATGATGCGGTCGGTGTCCAGCGTGCCGCGAGCCTTGGGCGGCTCGATCACCAGTTCGGCCAGCCGGCCCCGGCCGCAGGTCCGGGGCGTGTCCGAGGGCGGGCGCAGCTCGAACACGTCGCGTTCGGGCTCGCCCTCGAGCGCCTTCAGCGCGGCGCAACCGGGCAGGGTCAGGGTCAGGGCGGCAAGAACGGCGGCGGTCACGGTCAGGCGCATGGCGGACTCCCTAGCGGCGGAACTCAGGGGTTTTCGGCCCCGACAGGATTTGCGACGGGTTGCGGCGCAGCGCCGACACCAGCTGGTTGACATTGGCCACCAACCCGCGCAGGTCGCTGGCCATGCGGGTGAATTGCGGCAAGCCCTCGCGCGTGAAAGCCTGCACCGGGCCGCGGGCGCTGTCCAGCATGCCGCGCAGGCTGGCAAAGGCGGCGTTGGCGCTGTCGGCGGCTTCGCGCAGGCGGCCGGTGATTTGCGGCAGGTCGGCGACGACGCGATCGATGGCCTGGTTGGCCTTGCCCAGCGTCACCCGCAGATCGGCGACCACGGGTTCGACATTGCTGTTGATGACCCGATCGGCGCCGTCAAAGGTGCGTTCGGCGGCCGCCAGGGTGCGGGTGCCGATGGCCAACGCCTGATCCAGGCTGTCTAGGCTGGTATCGGCGCGGTCGGTCAGCCGGGTCAGATCGGCCTGCAGGCTGGCGGCGGTCTGGTCCAGCCGCTGCGTCAGCCCCTTGAGATCGCTGGCGACATAATCACGCAGCCCGGCCAGCGCCTCGGTCCCGGCCTGCAGCGTGGCATCGGCCTTGCCGGCGGTGTCGGTGAATTTGGTCAGCGCCGTATCGGCATGGCCCAGCGTCACCTCGGCCGCCGCGCCCAGGCTGTCCAGCTTGGTGCCAAAGGCCGAGATGTCGGCGGCGGCGGCGGCGATCGAATCGGTGGCCTTGGTCACATCCGCCAGCGCCTTGTCCAGATTGGCGCTGGAGCGTTCGACATTGCCCAGGATGTTGCGCACCCGCGTCTGGTTTTCCGCCCCCAGCAGTTCCGTCATCTGTTCGGCCACGGTATTCAGGCGCGAGATCATCTCGGGGCCCTGGTCGGACAGGGTCTGCAGCGCCGAACGGTTGGCCGCGATCACCGGCACGCCGTCGGCCTGGGCCTGGCGCAGCAGCGGCGCACCGGGACTGCCGGCGGTGATGGCGACATTGGCCACGCCGGTCACGCCCTGGATTTCGATCGAGGCCCTCGAATCGGTGCGCACCGGCGTGTCCTCGGCCAGTTCCACCCGCACCCGCACCGCGCCATTCGGTCCCGACGACAGCTGCATGTCCACCACCTTGCCCACCGACAGGCCGGCGAAGGTCACCCCCGAGGACACCCCGAGCCCCGAGACTTCGGGGAAATAGATGTCGTAATAGGCATAGCGGCGGTCCAGTTCCAGCTTGGCGAACCACATCAGAAACAGCAGCAACCCCAGGAAGCCGGCGATGGTAAAGGCCCCGATCAGCACATAGTTTGCCTTGGTTTCCATAAGATTACTCCTTGGCGCGGCCGGTGGCTATGGCGGCGCGCGCCCGCGGTCCGTGAAAATATTCGCGCACCCAGGGATGGTCGACCGCCAGCATCTGCGTCATGGTGCCGCTGACCAGCACCTTGCGTTCCGCCAGCACGGCGATGCGGTCGCAGCAGGCGTGCAGCGTGTCCAGATCATGCGTGACCAGGAACACCGACAGGTCCAGCGCATCGCGCAATTCGACGATCAGCCGGTCGAAGGCATCGGCGCCTATCGGGTCCAGCCCCGCGGTAGGCTCGTCCAGAAACAGGATTTCGGGGTCCAGCGCCAGCGCCCGCGCCAGGCCCGCGCGCTTGCGCATACCCCCCGACAGGTCCGAGGGGTATTTGTCGTTGGCGTTCCAGGGCAGGCCGGCCATGGACACCTTCAGCTCGGCCAGAGCGCGGCGGCTTTGCGGCGACAGGCCCGGCACGGCGCGCAGCGGCACCTCGACATTCTCGCAGACGGTCAGCGCCGAAAACAGCGCTCCGTTCTGGAACATCACTCCCCAGCGGCGTTCCAGCGCCTCGCGCGCGGGGCCTGCCAGGCGCGCGACATCCTGGCCCAGCACCCGCACCGTGCCGGCGGCCGGGGTGATCAGCCCGACGATGGTGCGCAGCAGCACCGACTTGCCCGTGCCCGAGCCGCCGACCACGCCCAGGATTTCGCCGCGGCGCAGGTCCAGGTCCAGCCCGTCATGCACCACATGGCTGCCGAACTGGGTGCGCAGGCCGCGCACCTCGATGACATTCGGCGCGGTCATAGCCCCACCTCGGCGAAGAAGATCGAGAACAGCGCATCGGCGACGATGACCGCAAAGATCGCATTCACCACCGCGCGCGAGGTCTGGGCGCCCAGCGATTCGGCGTCCTTGCCCACCTTCATCCCGGCGTGGCAGCCGATGATGCCGATGATCAGCGCAAAGACCGGCGCCTTGGACAGGCCGACGATGACATGGTCGACACTGGTTTCGCTGAGCAACCGATAGCGGAACATCGACGGCGAGATCCCCAGCTCGATCCAGGACATCAGCGCTCCGCCGACCAGACCCGCAATATTGGCGATCAACCCAAGGATCGGCAGGGTGATGACCAGGGCAAGCACCCGCGGCAGCACCAGCACCATGTCGGGATCCAGCCCCAGGGTGCGCATGGCGTCGATTTCCTCGTTCATCTTCATCGACCCGATCGAGGCGGTCAGCGCCGAGGCGGTGCGCCCGGCAACGATGATCGCCGTCAGCAAAATCCCCAGTTCCCGCAGGATCGAAATGGCGATCAGGTCGACGACAAACACCTCGGCCCCGAACTGGCGCAGCTGTGCGGCGCCCTGAAACGCCAGCACCACCCCGATCAGGAAGGACATCAGCGCCACGATCGGCACCGCCCGCAGCCCGGTTTCATGACAGTGCCAGACAAGGGAGGTCAGGCGGAAATCGCGCGGATGGCGGATACTGCGCGCGATGGCCGCCAGGAAGCGGCCCAGATATTCGGCCAGTTCGCGGCCATAGTTCAGCCCCGACACCACCCGGCGGCCGACCCGTTCCAGCCCGGCCCGCCAGCCGCGTTCGGGCAAAGGGGCTGGCTCCGGGACGGGGGCGCGGGCGCGCACCGCCTCGAGCAGCCGCGCCTGGGGTGCGGGCAGGTCGATCAGTTCGGCCCCGGCGCGCGCGCGGCTGTCCAGATACCAGGCGGCGGCCGTATCCATATGGGTGATGCCGCCCAGGTCGATTTGCGCGGCGCGGCTGGCCCCGTCGGGCAGATCCGCCAAGGTCCAGACGGTCAGCGCCCCAGAGAGCCGCAAGACCCCGTCCGAGAGGGCGACATTCAGCCGTTGATCCAGCGGCGGCGCGGTCATTTCTGATCCCGTTTGCAGGCTGCTCTGCAATTTCATCCGGCGATTGCGGCAGAATGTCAAACATCTCGCGCTGCCCGGATGGCTCGGGCAAGGATTTTGCGCGATTTTGCCATTTATTCTACATGTTCAGGCGTTGACGGCCGCTTGGCCGGTGATTTATGAGCGGCGTGAAGATCAAGACCAATTTCCCTGTGCAGGGCTGGGGGCCGAAGACGGTGCCCGGCACACGTTCCTGCAGGGTGGTGAATGGTAACGTCCCGGGGATCGCCACACCCGGAACGGGGGGGTGTCCGTGGCGGGGGCGGGCCGGCCGCGCAAGCCATGGTTTCAGGGTGTCGGGTTCATGATGGCCTGGCCGGCCCGGCCCTGTTGATCATGCAAGGCGCAGTTTCAGGCGGTCAGATCGACGGTCCCGCGCGCAGCATGCGCAGGGGTTCGGTCCGCGCCAGCCGCAGCACATGCGCCATGTAGGGCTGCCCCAGATCGTCGCTGCGCACCCCGGCGTAAAGCCTGCGCAGCATTCCACGCGGCCCCAAAGCCAGCAGCGCCAGTTCCGGGTTCGCTGCCTGCGCCCGCAGCACCCAGTCGGGCATCACCGCCACCCCCCGACCCGAGGCGATCAGCATCAGCGCCACCGCCGTCTGTTCCACCTGCCGATGATGGGCGGGCTCGACCCCCGCCGGATCAAGGAACTGCGAAAACACATCCAGCCGTGCCCGCTCCATCGGATAGGTGATCAGGGTCTCGCCGGCCAGATCGGCGGGTTCGGCGTGGCCCTTGGCGACCAGCGGATGCCCCGCCGGGACCACCAGCGTCGGCGCATAGTCGAACAGCGGCTGAAAGCTGATGCCGGGCAGGGTTTCCGGGTCCGAGGAAATCACCAGGTCCACCTGGCCGCGTTCCAGGGCGGGCAGCGCCTTCAGCGCCAGGCTCGAGCGGATGTCCAGATCGACCTCGGGCCAGGCGCGGCGAAACTGGTCCAGCACCGGCAGCAGCCAGTCAAAACAATGGTGGCATTCCATCGCCACATGCAGCCGCCCGGCCCGGCCCAGTTCGACCGCGCGGAACTCGGCCTCGGCGGCGTCGATCAGCGGCAGCACCTGCTGGGCGGTGCGCAGCAGTCGCATCCCCGCCGCCGACAGCCGCAGCGGCTTGGTCTTGCGCAGGAACAGCTCGACCCCGGCCTGTTCTTCCAGCGCCTTGATCTGATGCGACAGCGCCGATTGCGTCAGATGCAGCACCTCGGCGGCGCGCGCCAACCCCCCTTGTTCATGGATCGCGCGCAGGCTGCGCAGGTGGCGAAGCTCCAGGTGCATGTTGATTTCTGCTCATGACGATCTTGAGGATTATGAATTTGTCTCACATCGCGGGGCGTGTCAAAAGGCTTGCGACAAAAGGATAGTGCCATGACGACACCGGCGATCAGCTTTGAATTCTTTCCGCCCCGCAACCTGGACCAGTCGTTCCGGCTGTGGGAAACCGCGCGCGCTCTGGCGCCGCTGGGGCCGGATTTCGTCTCGGTCACCTATGGCGCCGGCGGCACCACCCGGCAGCTGACGCATGAGGCCGTGACCGCCCTGGCCAGCCATTACGGGCTGAATGTCGCCGCGCATCTGACCTGTGTCGATGCCACGCGCGAGGAAACCCTGCAGATCGTTTCCGATTATGCCGCCGCGGGCGTGCATGAAATCGTGGCGCTGCGGGGCGATGCGCCGCAGGGGCAGGACCGTTTCGTGCCGCACCCCGAGGGCTTTGCCAATTCGGTCGAACTGATCGAGGCGATCGCGGCGCGCGGCGACATGACCATCCGCTGCGGTGCCTATCCCGAACCGCATCCTGAAAGCCCCGATACCGCCGCCGATGTCGCCTGGCTCAAGCGCAAGGTCGATGCCGGCGCCAGTTCGGCGATGACCCAGTTCTTTTTCGATGCCGAAACCTTCTTCCGTTTTCGGGACGCCTGCGTTGCCGCGGGGATATCGGCGCCGATCATTCCCGGCATCCTGCCGATCCAAAGCTGGAGCGGCACCCGCCGATTTGCCGAGCGCTGCGGCACTTCGGTGCCGCAATGGGCCTGCGATGCCTTCGAGGCCGCCGGCAAGGAGGGCGAGGGGCAGCTGGCGCTGGATATCTGCGTGCGGCTGTGCCAGCAGCTGATCCAGGGCGGCGTTGACCGGCTGCATTTCTATACGTTGAACAAACCCGAACTGGTCGGCCAGGTCTGCGCCGCCCTGGGCATCGAGCCCCGGGCCGAGTTCCCGCGCGTCGCCTGAGCCGCGCCGCTTATTTCTGGAACTGTTCGGCGTCGTTGACCTGGGCATCGTCGCGGCCCTGGTCCTGCGGGCGTGCAGGTTCGGGGGACGGCGGCGCGGCCGTGCCTGCGACGGCGGATTTGCCAAAGGGGCGCAGCCGCCGGTGCGGGCGGGGTGGGCCGAACTGCGCCAGCGCGCCCGTCAGCAGCGCGGGACCGGTATAGGGTCGGGGAACCGAGGGGTGCAGCGCCTCGGACGGGTCGGCGCCTGCCAGCCGCGGCGCCCGGGCCAGAAATGCCTTGCCCCAGGCGCGCCACGAGCCCACGGAGGGCGCCGTCGCATCGCAGGGAAAATGTTTGTGCCAACCCGATGGCAGGGGCAGGCCATGGCTTTCGGCCCGCGACAGCATCCAGACCAGCGGGATGTTCGCCAGCGGCCGGGCATATTCCATGCCCGAAAGCTGGCCGCCGATGTCGGGATGGCAGCCGCGAAACCACATCTGCTCGACCCGGCCGGCGGCATCGCGACTGTCCCAGATGATGGGACGGAAGGCGGCGCGGGTCTCGTCCAGGGCCAGCGCCTGCAGGCCATGTTCGACCTCGGGGCCGAGATGCTCGTCGTGAAAGCGAAACCGCGGCTCGGTCAACATCCACAGCAATGGCAGCCGCAAGCCCAATGCCATCACCGTGTCAAAGACCCCGATCATGCGGATCGGGACCAGCGGGTGGCAGATCGCGGGGTCCAGACGCTCGACTGTCAGGCTGGCGCCATTGCGATACAGATCCCAGGCGCGGGCAACATTTGCTGCGCTGGCATGGGCCGGTGTCAGAAGGCCGACGCGCCCGATCATCCCCGCAAGCGAGCGCACGGCGAATGCCCCGCGAGAATAGCCGAAAAAGAACAGAGGATTGCCGGGACGCCATTCCCGTGCAAGCCAGGCATAGGCCTGGCAGATCTGATGTTCCAGCGCCGATCCCATCGCCAGCCGTGGCAAGGTGCGCCAGGCGTCCCATTGCTGACCGGGTGCGTAATGCAGCCTGACCGGCGCCGGCAGCGGGCCGCGCCGGCCGGACAGCAGGCCATGAATACGGGCGATGGACGACCTCTGCCCCTCGGCCAGCGAGGCAAAGGTGCCGTCCATCAGCACGACCTGGCAAACGGGTGGTGGCGTCGATTCCATGGCCCGACGCTAGCACGGAATTGCGAAGCGTCGATTAATGCCTATTCAAGCGCGTTCACGGTCATGTGTGCCATCTGACCGAACCCGTTGAAGCGGGTGTTGGTGACGGTGGAATAGGCACCTGCGCCATGAAAGACGACATAATCCCCTTCGGCAATCTCGGCAGGCAGCGACAGTTCGCCCGGCAACCGGTCGACCGAATCGCAGGTGGGGCCGAACAGCACCCGCGGCTGACCCTCGCCCTGACGCGGTTGCCCCTGCGGTGTCAGCACCTCGATTCGATCGAGGTTGCCGATGATGGGCAGTTCGAACAGCCCGCCATAGACGCCGTCGTTCAGGAACACGCCCTGACCGTCGCGGACGGCCTTGACCCGGGCGATCAGCGCAAAGGCATCGGCGCAAAGGCCACGGCCGGGTTCGCAGACCAGTTCCGGCGCCTCGGCGCCGAAGGCTTCGGCGGTCACCCGGCCGATCAGCTCGAAGATCGCCTCGAGATCGGGCTCGATGCCGTTCACGCGATGCGATGGAAAGCCGCCGCCCACGTTCAGACGCCGCGCCCGCACCCCGGCCATGTCGCAGATGTCGCGGGCGGTGCGGATATAGCTTTCCCAGGCATGAGGATCGACGCATTGTGTGCCGGGATGGAAGGTCAGCGACGGGATATAGCCGCGATCGGCCACGACGCGCAGCAGTTCCGCCGCCAGTTCCGGGCTGGCCCCGAATTTCGAGCCGAAGTCATAGGCCGCGCCCAGCACCGGCAGCTTGAAGCGGGGCGAGATTTCGCAGCCCTCGGCCGGGACACGGGCCAGCAGCTTGTCCAGTTCCGACCGGCTGTCCACCGACCACGCCTTGATCCCCGCCTGCACCGCATGGGCAATTTCCGCCTGCGAGCGCACCGGGTTGTGATAGTGGCGCGCCGCCTGCGGCGCCAGGCGGCCGATCAGGTCGATTTCATAGGGCGAGGCCACGTCAAAGCCGGTGACGCCCGCCGCGGTCAGGGTGCGGATCACCGCCTCGTCGGGGTTCGATTTCACCGCATAGGTGACCAGTCCGGGAAAGCCCTTGAGAAAGCGCCGCGCGGTCGCCTGCAGCACGGCGGGGGCAAAGGCCATCACCGGGTTCTCGGGGGCCAGCGTGCGGATGATCTCGGCGGGATTGCTCCAGACGGTCTTGGGGCCGCGGCCCTCGGTCAGTCCCATCGGCATGTCCTTCCTGTGCGCGTGAGGGGGTGAAACAAGTCTGCGCCCTATGGGTTCCGATTGCTGCAATGAAAAGGGTGGAAATATGCCTCGGCGTCGTTAATATGACGAGTATTTCGTCAAAATGACAGAGGTGGCCGTGGACGAGCTTGACCGGGGGATTCTGACCCATCTGGCGCAGGATGCGCGCATGTCGGTGGCGGTGCTGGCACGGCGGCTGAAAGTGGCGCGTTCGACGGTGCAGGCGCGGCTGGAACGGCTGGAAACCTCGGGGGCGATTGCCGGATACACCCTGCGGCTGGGCGATGCGGCGCGCGAGCATCGCATCCGCGCCACCTGCCTGCTGACGATCGAGCCACGGGCGCAGGCGGCGATCCTGACCCGGTTGCGCAGCCTGCCCGAGGTCGAGCGCATCCACACCACCAGCGGCCGCGTCGATCTTTTGCTGCAACTGGCCGCCAGTTCGACCAGTCAGCTGGACGATGTGCTGGATCAGATCGGCGGTCTGACCGGTGTGCGCTCAAGCGAAAGTCTGATTCACCTGTCCACCAAGCTGGACCGCGGCAGCTAGTCGTGTTCGCGGCGCAACATTGTGACAATGGTGTCGCCGTATCTGCGCTGATCCAGGCGCGCCAGCCCGGCGATGGCGGGTGGCGGGCGCGACTCCTCCCAGACAAGAATCGCGCCTTCGGCCAGCCAGCCGCCGGCCAGCGCCGATTCGACCGCGCGTTCGCCCAGGCCAAGACCATAGGGCGGGTCCAGGAATACCAGATCATAGGGGGCGCCGCGATTGTCGCCCAGCCGCGTGGCATCGCGGCGCCAGACATCGGTGACGCCCATGGCGCGGGCCTTTTCGATATTGGCCCGCAGCAGCCCCCGCGCCGCCACCCCGTCATCGACAAAGGCCACCCGCGCCGCGCCGCGCGACAGCGCCTCGAGCCCCAGCGCCCCGGTGCCGGCAAACAGGTCAAGCACCCGCGCCCCGGGCAGGGGATTGCCGTGGTTGCCGTTGACCAGCAGGTTGAAGATCGCCTCGCGCACGCGGTCGGTGGTAGGGCGCAGATGCGCGGCCGGATCGCCGGCACCGACATCGGCCAGCTTCAGCCCGCGCAGGCTGCCGCCGACGATCCTCACAGCAGCGCCTTCAGGTCCGGGGCCGCGGCCAGGGCGGCGGGGTCGGGGCTGCGGCCGGCCTCGATCAGGCGCTTGCCGATCATGTAGGCGCGCGGATCGTTCAGCGCATCGACCGCGACCAGCTGTCCGCCACGGTAATACCAGACCGAACCGGGCCGGGTGACGATGCTGTCATGGCCCAGGTTCAGGCCGGCGATCTGCAGCTTGGCGTCGAACTGGTCCGACCAGAACCAGGGCTTGGGCTGATAATCCTGTTCGGCGCCCAGGATATTGGCGGCGACCGTCTCGGCCATGTCGATGGCATTGCCCACGCTTTCCAGACGCAGCCGCCCCTGCGCCGTGGGAAAGCTGGCGCAATCGCCCGCCGCCCAGATCGCGGGATCGCTGCTGCGGCCACGGGCATCGACGGCGATGCCATTGTCGATGGCCAGTCCCGCCGCCTCGGCCAGCGCGGTTTCCGGCTGGATGCCGATGCCGCAGATCACCATGTCGGCGGGCAGGTGGCGGCCATCGGCCAGCAGCACGCCGTCAGCCGCCGCCTCGCCGGTGATGCGGGCGATGGCGGTGCCTTCCAGAATGGTGACGCCATGGCCGCGGTGCAGGTCGCGGATCATGTCCGCGGTCTCGGCAGCGGCCACGCGCCCAAGGATGCGCGGCGCCGCCTCGATCAGGGTGACATCAAGGCCCAGCTTGCGCGCGACCGCCGCCGCCTCGAGCCCGATATAGCCGCCGCCGATCACCACCAGCCGCCGCCCCGCGCGCAGCGCCGGACGCAGCCCGTCGATATCGGCCAGGTTGCGCAGCACATGCACCCCGGGCAGCGCGCCGCCCATGGCCGCGGGCAGACGGCGCGGCCGCGCGCCCAGCGTCAGCACCAGCGCGTCGTAATCATAGGCGCCGCGGTCGGTCAGCACGCGGCGCTGCGGGCGGTCGATGGCGGTCGCGGTCTCGCTGAGGTGCAGGGTGATGTGCTGATCCTGCCACCAGTCGGGGGCGCGCAGCGTCAGCCGCTCCAGGTCCATCTCGCCCAGCAGATAGGCCTTGGACAGCGGCGGGCGCTGATAAGGCGGGGCGGGTTCGTCGCCGATGATGGTGATGGCGCCCGCATGTCCCAGCGCCCGCAACCGCGCCGCCAGCGACGCCGCCGCCTGTCCTGCGCCAAGGATCACGATGTTCATCTAACACCCTCGCTGGTTTGCCTGCGGCGCGCAGCCTATAGTCGGCACCGGAACGATGCAATTGACGGAGGATCGTGCATGTCCATCGCAAAGGGAGACAAGCTGCCCGCAGGCACGCTGACGAAACTGGGCGCCAGCGGCCCCGAGCCGGTCGATGCCGCCGGCCTGTCGCAGGGCAAGGTGGTGATCTTTGCCGTGCCGGGTGCCTATACGCCCACCTGCAACAATGCCCATATGCCCAGCTTTGTGCGAAATGCCGACCAGATCCGCGGCAAGGGCGTGGCGCGCGTGGTCTGCATCGCCGTCAACGACCCCTTCGTGGCCGGGCAATGGGCCAAGGATACCGGCGCCGATGCCGCCGGCATCGAGGTGCTGGCCGATGCCGATGGCAGCTATACCAAGGCGCTGGGCATGGACATCCAGGCCGATGGCTGGGTCAACGGCCGCTCGAAACGCTATGCGCTGCTGGCCGAGGATGGCGTGGTGACCGAGCTGGAGGTCGAGGAATCGCCCGGCAGCTGCTCGGTCTCGTCCGGCGATGCGCTTCTGTCGCGGCTCTGAGGCCGCAGGCTGAACAGCGCGGCGAAATCCTGCGCGGCGGCACTGTCGCCGTGCAGAGCGATGCGTCCGGATTGCGCCAGCACCGCCGGACCGGGGCCATAGATCGCGGCGGCCAGGGCATTGCCGCTGCCGGTCAGCACGAAATCGGCCCGCGGCGCCGGATCGGCGCGCACCAGTGGCGCGCCGGCGGCGTCCAGCGTGACCACGAACCCTTCCGGCCCGCTGACGAAACCGCCGCGCAGCGGCGATCCGGCCGCGCGTCCGGCATCGACCGTGGCCGAAATCGAGATCATCAGCGCCGAAATACTGATGAACCGTTGCGGATCGTGCCCCGGCATCAGCAGCGCCCATCGGCACAGCTCGCGCAGCACCGGGTGCAGCGCCCGCCCGGCCGGTGTCAGCGCGTATAGCCCCGGCTCGGGCGCGTGCTGCACCACACCGGCCGCGATCATTTGTGCCAGCCGCTGGCTCAGCACGCTGGCCGTCACCCCCGGCAGCCCGGCGCGCAGCATCTGGAAGCGTTTGGGCTGGAACATCAGTTCGCGCGCCACCAGCAGCGCCCAGCGATCACCCACCAGGTTCAGCGCATGGGCGCCAAGGCAGCCTTCGTCATAGCGCAGGCGCGGGTTCTGGCCGATGTGTTTCATGGCGGCAGAATATTGGTTGCTTTTTGCTACTGCAAGCGACAGGCTGCGAGTCGCCGGCGCCTTTCGCGCCCATAAGGAGCAAGCGATGAGCTACTATTCCGGCTTCCTGCTGGCGGTGCCGACCGCCAACAAGCAGAAATACATCGAACTGGCGCGCGATCACTGGCCCATGTTCAAGCAATACGGTGCGCTGCGGATGGTCGAGGCCTGGGGGGTGGACGTGCCGCATGGCAAGGTCACGGATTTCTACATGTCCACCCAGGCCAAGGAGGACGAAACCATCGTCTTTTCCTGGATCGAATGGCCCGACCGGGCCACCGCCGATGCCGCCTTTGAACGCATGATGGCCGATCCCGACACGCCCAGACCGCCCGAGATGCCCTTTGACGGGATGCGGATGATGTGGGGCGGTTTCGAGCCCATCGTCGATGTATCGTGAGGGCCGGGGATGTATCACGGCAAGCCCTGCTGGTTCGAACTGACCACCGCCCCCGGGCAGCTGGCTGCGGCCGGCGCCTTCTACAACCGCGTGCTGGGCTGGGACATCGCCGATTCCGGCATGGAAGGGTTCACCTATCATCTGGCCAGCCATGACGAACATCCGGTGGCGGGGTTGATGGAAACCTCGCCCGTCTGCGCCGAGGCGCCGCCGAACTGGATGATCTATCTGGACGTGGACGATGTCGACGCCACCGTCCGGCGGGTCGCCGAACTGGGCGGCAAGGTGCTGCGATCGCCCGCGGACATCCCGGGAACGGGCCGTTTTGCCGTCGCCGCCGATCCGCAGGGCGCGGTCTTTGGCCTGTTGCAGCCTTCGCCGATGGACCCGCAGCCGCCGGCCGATGCCGGCGCCTGGAACCAGAACCGCGAAAGCCATGGCAACTGGATCGAGCTGATGACCACCGACCCGACGGCAGGCCTTGATTTCTATGCCGCGATCATGGGCTGGGACCGGGGCGACAGTCTGGACATGGGTGCGGCCGGCACCTACCAGCTGTTTCGCTGGCAGGGGGCCGAGATCGGCGGCATGATGGGGCTGGGTAATGCGCCGCAGCCGTGCTGGCTGCCCTATTTCGGGGTCAATGGCGTCAATGCCGCCATGGCCCGCATCACCGAGAGCGGCGGGCAGGTGCTTTATGGCCCGGCCGAGGTGCCGGGCGGTGCGGTCATCATCGCCGTGCGCGACCCGCAGGGCGCGCATTTCGCCCTGGTCGGTCCGGCCGAACACAGCGCCTGACCTGCTGGCCGGCCCCCGCCGACCGTCGCCCGGTCACGGGCGGGGGAACCGGCTTCAGCGCCTCTTGGCCTTTGACGGCGTTTTGTCTATCCCCAGTGGCAATTCAAGGGGTGACAGACATGGCCATGGACAAGACTTTCGACGCCACCGCCGCCGAGGCCCGGATCGCGGCCCTGTGGGCTGCGCAGAACGCCTTTGCGGCGGGCGCCAATGCCAGACCCGGCGCGCCGGCGTTCTCGGTGGTGATCCCGCCGCCGAATGTCACCGGCAGCCTGCATATCGGTCACGCCCTGAACAATACGCTGCAGGATATCCTGGTGCGCTGGCACCGGATGCGCGGCTTTGACACGCTGTGGCAGCCCGGCCAGGACCATGCCGGCATCGCCACCCAGATGGTGGTGGAACGCCAGATGGCCGAACGCCAGGAGCCCGGCCGACGCGAGATCGGGCGCGAGGCCTTCCTGCAGAAGGTCTGGGCCTGGAAGCAGGAGTCGGGCGACACCATCATCGGCCAGCTCAAGCGGCTGGGTGCCAGCTGCGACTGGTCCAGGAACGCCTTCACCATGTCCGGCGCCCCCGGCGCCCCGGCGGGGGAAGAGGGCAATTTCCACGATGCGGTGATCAAGGTCTTTGTCGACATGTATGACAAGGGGCTGATCTATCGCGGCAAGCGGCTGGTCAACTGGGATCCGCATTTCGAAACCGCGATTTCGGATCTCGAGGTGGAAAACCGCGAGGTGCCCGGCCAGATGTGGCATTTCAAGTATCCGCTCGCCGGGGGGGAAACCTATGAATATGTCGAACGCGACGCCGACGGCAATGTGACGCTGCGCGAGACCCGCGACTATATCGCGATCGCCACCACCCGGCCCGAAACCATGCTGGGCGACGGGGCGGTGGCCGTGCATCCCGATGATGCCCGCTATGCCCCGATCGTGGGCAAGCTGGTCGAAATCCCGGTCGGGCCGCGCGAATACCGCCGCCTGATCCCGATCATCACCGACGAATACCCCGACCCGGACTTCGGCTCGGGCGCGGTCAAGATCACCGGCGCGCATGACTTCAACGATTATGCGGTGGCGATCCGCAACAACATCCCGCTGTATACGCTGATGGACGGCAAGGCGCGGATGCGCGCCGACGGGCTGTCCTATGCCGAAAGCGCCGAGATCGCCAGCCGCGCCGCCCGCGGCGAGGATGTTGGCGACGTGTCCGAGGTCAACCTGGTCCCCGAAGAGCTGCGCGGCCTTGACCGCTATCAGGCGCGCAAGGCCGTGATCGAGGCGATCACCGCCGAGGGGCTGGCCGTCACCTATCTGCACCGCGAAATCGACCCCGAGACGGGCGCCGAACATCTGGAACGCCGCCCGCTGATCGAAAACAAACCGATCATGCAGCCCTTTGGCGACCGTTCGGGCGTGGTGATCGAGCCGATGCTGACCGATCAATGGTTCGTCGATACCCCCCGGATCGTGCAGCCCGCCATCGATGCCGTGCGCAACGGCCAGACCCGGATCCTGCCCGAACAGCACCGCAAGGTCTATTTCAACTGGCTGGAAAACATCGAGCCCTGGACGATCTCGCGCCAACTGTGGTGGGGCCATCAGATCCCGGTCTGGTATGGGCTGGACTTGCGGCTGGAAGGCCAGGTCGATGATGACCACGACGGCGCCCTGGACGAGGTGGAAATCTTTGCCCTGCTCGAGGAAGGTCTGGTCCACCGCGACGAGATCCTGCATTGCGCGGCGAATTTCACCGAGGTGGCGCGCCGGTTCCGCGACAGCATGGTCGAACTGCCGCAGCCGCTGGAGGTGGCGCGGGTGATCGAGGTCGCCGACCGTGCGGCGGCCATCCACGCCTTTTCCCAGGGGCTGGCCGAATACAACCTGACCCAAGACCCCACGCGGCTGGTCTATCCGGTCTGGCGCGACCCCGATGTGCTGGACACCTGGTTCAGTTCCGGCCTGTGGCCGATCGGCACGCTGGGCTGGCCCGACAGGACGCCGGAACTGGCGCGCTATTTCCCGACCTCGACGCTGGTCACCGGCTTTGACATCATCTTCTTCTGGGTGGCGCGGATGATGATGATGCAGCTGGCGGTGGTCGGGCAGGTGCCGTTCCGCGACGTCTATGTCCACGGCCTGGTGCGCGACGAAAAAGGCGCCAAGATGTCGAAGTCGAAAGGCAATGTCATCGACCCGCTGACGCTGATCGACCAATACGGCGCCGATGCGCTGCGCTTTACCCTGACCAGCATGGCGGCAATGGGCCGCGACCCCAAGCTGGGCCCCAAGCATGTCGAGGCCAACCGCAACTTCGTCACCAAGCTGTGGAACGCCAGCCGATTCGCCGAAATGAACGGCGTGCGGGGCGGTGGCGCCCGGCCGCAGCCGCGCCATGTCGTCAACCGCTGGATCATCGGCGAGGTGGCGCGCATCCGTATCGCCACCGACGAGGCCCTGGCCGGCTATCGCTTCAACGATGCCGCCGCCGGGCTTTACGCCTTTGTCTGGGGCAAGGTCTGCGACTGGTATGTGGAATTTTCCAAGCCGCTGTTCGATGGCGATTACAGCCAGGAAACCCGCGACACCATGGGCTGGGTTCTGGATCAGTGCTATACGCTGCTGCACCCGATCATGCCCTTTGTCACCGAAGAGCTGTGGGCGCTGACCGGCCAGCGCGACCGCATGCTGGTGCATGGCGCCTGGCCCGAATATGGCGAAGAACTGATCGATGCCGAAGCCGACCGGCAGATGAACTGGGTGATCCAGCTGATCGAGAACATCCGCTCGGCCCGGGCGCAGATCGGCGTGCCCGCCGGGGCCCGCCCGGACCTGATCGTGACCCAGGCCGATGCCGCCGCGCGGGACGCGCTGGCGGCGAACGCGCCGCTGATCGAGCGCCTGGCGCGCGTGAACCCGCCGCGCGACGGCGCCATGGGCCAGGGCATGATCGCGGTGGCAGTGCCGGGCGCCAGCCTGGCGCTACCGGTGGGCGAGATGATCGATGTCGCCGCCGAAACCGCGCGCCTGCAAAAGGCGGTCGCCAAGGCCGAAAAGGATGCCGCCGGCCTGCGCGGCCGCCTGGCCAACCCGCGGTTCGTCGAACATGCCGAAGCCGAGGTGATCGACGAAACCCGCGACAAGCTGGCGGCGCTGGACGATGACATCGCCCGCCTGCGCGGGGCGCTGGAGCAGCTGGCGGCGATGTGAACCGGGGCGATGCGGCAGGCGGGGCGGGTGACCATCTCGCCTTGCCATGGCAGGGACAGGGCTGATGCGCTGGCTGGAACGGATCGCGGAACGCATGATGCTGAAGGCCCGGGCCGAGGGCAAGTTGTCCGGACTGGAGGGCGAGGGCAAACCTTTGCCCCAGCGCCACGAGCCAGACAGCGCCGAGGCTGTGGGCTATCGAATCATGGCGCGTGCCGGCGTCCTGCCCGAGGAAATCGTGCTGAAGAAACGCATCGATGCCGCCCGCGCCGAACTGGCCAGCCTGCCCGAGGGGGCGGCACGCGATGCCGCCCTGGCCCGGATCGCCGATCTGGAAATGCGGCGTGCCATCGCCATCGAGGCGCGCCGCCGGTTCATGAAGCCCTGATTGCCCGGGCCAGCGCTGCGGCGATCATCCGCGGCACCTGGGGGGCAAGCCCCACCGGCGGCAGGGTGATGCCGGCATAGCCGGCCTGGGCCAGGGCCTGCGGCAGGTCGTCGGTCACATGTTCGGCCCGGCTGGCAAACAGCGGCAGGCACAGGCTTTGGACGGGCAGGCCGCGGGCGGCCTCGGCCAGAAAGGGCGCCTCTTCGACAAAGCCGCAGCGCACTTCGGCCAGATGCGGCGCCAGGGCTCGGGCCATGTCCTGCGCGGCCTGTGCCGGAGCGCGCGACCGCCCCGAGCCATGCGCGGCGATCATCAGATGACAGTCGGCCAGCCGCCAGCCCTGCGCCAAGGCCGCCGCCCGCAGCAGCTCAAGACACAGGTCCGGCAGGCCGGCATCGCTGCCAAAGGGCGGCAGGATGCGCGCCCCGCCCGCCCCGGCCAGTGCCAGACGGCGCGGCAATTCGCTGCGGGTGAACCAGCCGGTGGCCATGAACATCGGATAGATCAGCGTGGCGTCATCGGCGATGTCCAGCGCCCCCGGCATGGCCAGCGTCGCGCCGCGCACGCTCATCCCGGGCAATTCGGCAGCGACGCGCCGGGCCAGATCCTCGATCGCCCGTTGCTGCGGGCCGGGATCGCCGGGCTGGCCATGGCCGACGATCAGCGCCCTAGTCACGGAAGGCTGCGGCATAGGGTTCGGGAATCTCGAATTCCTGCAAGGCCAGCGCGCGTGCCCGGGCCGACATCTTGCGCGCGGTCTTTTCGACGATGCGCTGCATTTCCTGCGGGTCGCGGCCGGCGGCAAAGGGGCCCATATACCAGCGGATGAAGGTGAAACAGATCACGTCCTCGAGCGCCTGCACCTCGGGGTCGCGCTTGATCCCCTGTTTCGTCAGCATCTTGCCGGCCTGCGCGATCTGGTCATCATCATAGCCGGCGTCGCGCATGATGCCGGCGATGCGGGCGGCGTGGCGGCGGCCCTGTTCGCTGCGCCAGGCCAGATAGCCGGCGCGGTCCATCGGATAGGCATCGCGCGGCAGCAGCCAGCGTTCGATATGCTGGCCACGGCAGGCGATGCGCAGCACCTCCGAGGCATCGGGATACAGCGCCTGCTGTTCGGCGCTCATGCGCTGGCCGTATAGCAGCGCCTCGGGGCGGCCCTGGGGGTCCAGATGCGGGTCGGCGCTGTTGGCGCGGTCGATGGCGTCGAAGGCGGTTTGAAGGCGGGTCATGGGCTGGTCCTTGTGCTTTGCGCCATCATGCCGCAGGCCGGGCCGGGGTCAATGCGATTGCCGCCGCCAGGCTGCGGGGTTAGCCTGGATGCATGGCCTGGGTGGAATTTCTGCTGGCGCTGGCGGTGTTTGTCGCCGCGCATGTGATCCCCGCGCGCGCCCGCGCGCCGCTGGTGGCGCGACTGGGCCGGCGCGGCTATATCGCCGGGTTCAGCCTGCTGTCGTTTGCGCTGCTGTTGTGGCTGATCGTGGCGGCGGGGCGCGCGCCCCATATCCCCTTGTGGCCGCAAGAGCCATGGATGCGCTGGCTGGTCAACCTGGTGATGCCGCTGGCGGTGCTGGTGGCACTGTGGGGCGGCATGGCGGGCCTGCTGCTGGCGTTTCTGGCCTGGGCGGGGGCACATCTGCTGGCCAATGGCGATCTGGCGCATGCGATCCTGTTCGGGGGCCTGGGCGGCTATGCCGGTCTGGGCCTTGCGCGGCTGCAGCGGCCATTGCGGCTGCGGCCGGGTTGGCGGTCGGGGCTGGCGGCGCTGGCGATCTGGGCCGCGCTTTACCATCTGCACCCGTGGTTCGCCGGCGTCAGCCCGGCACCCTGAAGCCCGCGGGGATGCGGTCGCGGCCGTCCAGGATCAGGTCGGCCAGCATCCCGGCGCAGGCGGGCGCCATCGCCAGCCCGATCTTGAAGCCGCCATTGGCCACATAGTCGCCCGGCCGACCCGGCCAGGGCCCCACAAGCGGCGCCCTTGACCGGGCGCGGGGGCGGATGCCGGCCCAGCGGTCGATCACCGTCGCCGTGGCCAGCGCCGGGCACAGCCGTCGCGCCCGCTCGATCAACGCCTCGATCTGGGCGTCGGTGGCGGTGTCCTGCACCCCCGGCTCCGAGGTCGAGCCGATGGCGACGGTGCCATCGGCATGGGGCACGATGTGCAGCCCCTCGGCAAAGACCTGCGGGGCCGTGGCGGCGTCATGGGCCAGCAGCGCCGACTGGCCCTTGACCCCGCCGCCGCCAAAGGCCGCCAGGCCAGCGACCCCGGTGGCCCAGATCGCCGGGCCTTCGGTGGTCGCGCCTTCCTCGATCCGGCCGCCGCCGGCGCGGATCGCCGCCGCCAGCGCCGCGCAGGCCTGCCGCGGGTTGATGCGCGCCGTCAGCCGATCGACCAGCCACAGGCCCGAGGGCGATTCGGGCGGCAAGGGCGTGTCCGGCGCGTCGGTCAGTTCCATCCGCGCCCAGTCGGGCCAATGCGCGCGCGCCGCCGCGATGCGGTCCTGGATGCGATCCCGGGCGCCTTGCGGCAGCGGCTGGATGCGACCGGTGCGGGCATAGCCCGGATCGATACCACCGGTCAGCGCCACCTCGGCCCACCAGTCCGCGGCGGTAATCAGCGCCTGCAACTGCACCTGTTTCTTGTCGTTCCAGTTTTCCGGCGCATGCGGCGCCAGCGCCCCCACATGCCCGCCCGAGGCGCCGGCCGCGATCCGCGCCCGTTCCACCACCCGCACCCGCCGGCCGCGGCGGGTCAGTTCCCAGGCGCAGGCAAGGCCGAAGATGCCGGCGCCCGCCACGGTGATTTCCCCCGGATTCGCGCTTGCCATTGCCTTGTCCCTGCCGCATCTGCCCGTCGACGGACAGGAGTTAGCGCGGATGGGCCAGCCAGACCAGAGCGCGGCGGACCTCGATTGGCGCGATGGCGCCATTCCGGTGTCGCGCCGCTTTGACGATCCCTATTTCAGCCTGAACGGCGGCCTTGCGGAAACCCGGCATGTGTTTCTGGCCGGAAACGACCTGCCGGCGCGGCTGGTCGCCGGATTTCACGTCGCCGAACTGGGCTTTGGCACCGGGTTGAACCTGCTGGCGCTGGCCCAGGTGGCGCGGGTGCCGGTCCGCTTCACCAGTTTCGAGGCCTTTCCGATGAGCGGCGAGGAACTGGCACGCGCCCATGCCGCCTTTCCCGAGCTGGCCGATCTGGCGGCCGAACTGCGCGCCGGCTGGCCCGCAGAACGCTTTCGCGTCGGTCTGGTCGAGGCGCGGGTGATCCGCGCCGACGCCCGCCAGGCGCTGCCGCTGTGGCAGGACAGCGCCGATGCCTGGTTTCTCGACGGCTTCTCGCCCGCCCGCAACCCCGAGATGTGGGGGCCCGAGCTGATGGCCGAGGTCGGGCGCCACACCCGCCCGGGCGGCAGCTTTGCCACCTATACCGCCGCCGGCCATGTGCGCCGCGCGCTGGCCGAGGCGGGATTTGCGGTGAGCCGCGCCCCCGGCTTTGCCGGCAAGCGCCACATGAGCCGCGGTCAGCGCCTGACCGGCGGAATCCGCGAAGGCGCGTAGTCGATGGGCTTGTGCGGGGGCTGGCCGTGGGTGCGACTCCAGAAGGCGGGGCCGCCGCGGCGCAGGAACAGCGGCAGCGCCAGCACCACCCCGGCCACGAACCCCGCCGCATGGGCGACATAGGCCACGCCGTCGTCGACCCCGCTGAGCCCCGAGAATATCTGCAGCCCGAACCAGACCATCAGCAGCACCCAGGCCGGTATGGTAAAGCGCTTGATGATGACGATGATGATGGCGATGACATCGACGCGGGCACGCGGAAACAGCAGCAGATAGCCGCCCATCACCCCGGCGATCGCGCCCGAGGCCCCGACCATCGGGATGCCGCTGGCGGGGTCCATGGCGATCTGCCCGGCGGCCGCCGCCAGACCGCAGGCCAGATAGAATACCAGAAATCCCGCATGGCCCATCTGGTCTTCCAGATTGTCGCCAAACACCCACAGGAACAGCATGTTGCCGGCGATATGCAGGATGCCGGCGTGCAGGAACATATGCGTGACCAGCCCCCACAGCCATTGGCCGTGGCTGATCGCCACCGGATACAGCGCCAGCCGGTCCCACAGCTGGACCTGCCCCCCGGCCCAGGGCATGGTCAGCAGGAACATCGCCAGGTTCAGCAGGATCAGGGCATTGCGCACATGCGGCGTGCGCTCGGACGGATTGTGGTCACGGATCGGGAACATCTCTGGCCTCGGGGCTGTCGGGCCAGCGTGAAGCATGTGCCGGCTGCGCGCAAGCGGCCTGTTCGACACGGCAGCCGCCGTATAGCATCGGCGGCGAATCGTCTCGAGGAGGGGCCATGACCAGCCTGACCGACCGCAAGAATGCCGCCATTTCCCGCGGCGTCGGCATGACCACGCAGATCTATGCCGAACGCGCCGAGAACGCCGAAATATGGGATGGCGAGGGCAACCGTTACATCGATTTCGCCGCCGGCATCGCGGTGGTGAACACCGGCCATCGCCATCCGCGGGTGATCGCGGCGGTCAAGGCGCAGCTGGACCGCTTTACCCATACCTGCCACCAGGTCGTGCCCTATGAAAACTATGTCGCCCTGGCCGAGCGGCTGAACGACAGCGTGCCGGGCGACTGGCCGAAAAAGACCGCCTTTTACACCACCGGCGCCGAGGCGGTGGAAAACGCCATCAAGATCGCCCGCCATTATACCGGCCGCGCCGGGGTGGTGGCCTTTTCCGGCGGCTTTCACGGCCGCACCTTCCTGGGCATGTCGCTGACCGGCAAGGTTCAGCCCTACAAGGCGGGTTTCGGCCCGATGATGAACGATGTCTGGCACCTGCCCTTCCCGGTCGAACTGCACGGCATCAGCCAGGAGGACGCGCTGGCGGCGCTGGACCGGCTGTTCAAGGCCGATGTCGACCCCGCCCGCGTCGCCGCCATCATCGTCGAGCCGGTCCAGGGCGAAGGCGGCTTTTACGAGGCGCCGGCCGGCTTCCTGCAACGCCTGCGCCAGATATGCGACCAGTATTCGATCCTTTTGATCGCCGACGAGGTGCAGACCGGATTTGCCCGCACCGGCAAGCTCTTCGCCATGGAGCATCACGGCGTTGCCGCCGATCTGACCACCATGGCCAAGGGGCTGGGCGGCGGGCTGCCGATCAGTGCCGTGACCGGCCGCGCCGAAGTGATGGACAGCCCCGCCCCGGGGGGCCTTGGCGGCACCTATGCCGGCAATCCGCTGGCGGTGGCGGCCGCGCATGCGGTCCTGGACGTGATTGCCGATGAACAGCTTTGCGACCGCGCCACCCGCCTGGGCCAGCGGCTGAAACAGCGCCTGGCCAGCCTGCGCGACGAGGTGCCCGAAATCGCCGATATTCGCGGCCCCGGCTTCATGAATGCGGTCGAGTTCAACCAGGCGGGCAGCGACAAGCCGAACCCCGAGATGACCAACCGGGTCCGCGAAGAGGCGCTGAAACGCAACCTGATCCTGCTGACCTGCGGCGTTTACGGCAATGTCATCCGCTTTCTGGCGCCGCTGACCATCCCCGACGCGGTGTTTGACGAGGCGCTGGACAAGCTCGAGGACTCGATCCGCGCCGCGCGCTAGATCCAACCGGGCGCCGGTCGGCCGGCGCCCGTTGATGCCGCTTCAGGCCAGCGCCTTGGCGCCCATGTCCAGGAATTTCTGCCGCCGTTCGCGGATCAGTTCCGCGGGCTTGCGATCCTTGAGTTCGGCCAGCATGACGGCGATGGCCTCGCCCACTGCGGCGATCGCCTCGCCGGGCGCGCGCTGGGCCCCGCCCACCGGTTCCAGGATGATTTCGTCGATCACGCCCAGCTTCTTCAGATCCTGCGCGGTCAGTTTCAGCGCATGCGCGGCCTCGCGCATCTTTTCGGCATCCTTCCACAGGATCGAGGCGCAGCCTTCGGGCGAGATCACCGAATAGATCGAATGTTCCAGCATGGCGATGCGGTTGGCGGTGGCAAAGGCGACCGCGCCGCCCGAGCCGCCCTCGCCGATGATGACCGACACCAGCGGCACCCCGATCTGCAGGCATTTCTCGGTCGAGCGGGCGATGGCCTCGGACTGGCCGCGTTCTTCGGCGCCCTTGCCGGGGTATGCGCCGGGGGTGTCGACCAGGGTGATGA
Source organism: Paracoccus sp. SMMA_5_TC (assembly GCF_009696685.2). Lineage (NCBI taxonomy): Bacteria > Pseudomonadati > Pseudomonadota > Alphaproteobacteria > Rhodobacterales > Paracoccaceae > Paracoccus > Paracoccus sp. SMMA_5_TC. The sequence goes on along the minus strand of NZ_CP102355.1, from coordinate 724,520 downwards.
CCGGCAAGCGAAAGCGATGTGCCAGGTCCATCAGCCGGATCGCCTTGCGATAGCCTTCGGGCCGGGCCATGCCGAAATTGTGAAAGATGCGCGACTTGGTGTCATTGCCCTTTTCATGGCCGATGACCACGCAGGGCTGATCGCGGAACCGCGCCAGCCCGCCCATGACGGCGTGATCCTCGCCAAAGGCGCGGTCGCCGGCCAGGGGCGTGTATTCGGTGAACAACTGGTCGATGTAATCGCGGCAATGCGGCCGTTCCGGGTGGCGCGCCACCTGCGTCTTGCGCCAGGGATCGAGCTGCTTGTAAAGATCGCGCAGCATGTCCTCGGCCTTCTTGTCCAGGGCCGCCGCCTCTTTTTCCAGATCGACCCCTTCGCCCTGCCGCGCCAGGGCGCGCAGTTCTTCGGCCTTGCCTTCCAGGTCGGCAAGGGGTTTCTCGAACTCGAGGTAGGTCATGCAGGGCTCCGCTGTGTCATCGGTCCGGTTTCGGCGTCTATATGATCGCCGTGCGGCGGGATTGCAACTTTTGCCTTACCAGCGGCGCAGCGCGTCCTCATCCTCGTCGCGGGCATCGACCCAGGCGCCGGGGCCGTCGGGGCCGATCTCGCGCTTCCAGAACGGGGCACGCGATTTCAGCCAGTCCATCAGATATTCGGCGGCCTCGAAGGCGGCCTTGCGGTGGCGGGCGGCGGTGGCGACCATCATGATCGCCTCGCCCGCCTGCAGCCGGCCATGGCGGTGGATGATGCGCCAGTCGTCCAGATCGAAGCGGGCGGCGGCGGCCTGGCCATAGGCCAGCAGAGCCTTTTCGGTCATGCCGGGGTAATGTTCGATTTCCAGCGCCAGCAGCCGGCCGCCTTCGTCGCGAACCAGGCCGGTGAAGGTGACGACGGCGCCGGCGCCGCGGCCGAAGCCGTCCAGTTCCGCCGCCAGGTCAAAGGGCCGGGTCTCGACACGCACCTGCATGGTCTGCGCTAGCCCCCGGTCATCGGCGGGAAAAAGGCGACCTCGCGCGCGCCGGCCAGCGGCGCGTCCAGATCGGCCAGTTCCTGATCGACGGCGACGCGCACCGCCGACAGGTCCGCCAGCGCCGCCGCGTGCCATTCATCCAGCGCGGCCAGTTCGTCCACCAGCTCGCGCACGGTGGCGGCCCGGGTTTCGATGCGTTCGCGGGGCTGGCCGATGCGTTCGCGCAGCCAGGCGAAATACAGCACATCCAGCGCCATCAGTGATCCCTCAGATAGGGGCGGGCCTTGTCGAAATAGTCCCAGCCGGTGATCGCGGTCAGCACCGCCGCGATCCAGAACAGCGCCAGCCCGATCTGCGTGGCCAGGTCGGACCAGCTGTCGGACCAGGGCAGGCGGGCCTCGCCGACCAGGGGCGGGTGGCCGACCTCATAATACTGCAAACCGGTGCCCAGAAACAGCACCGCGATGGCCACCATCTGCGCGGTGGTTTTCCATTTCGCCAGCCGCGTCACCTTCAGTAACCGGGCGTCATGGCCCAGAAACTCTCGCAGGCCGGACACGAAAACCTCGCGAAACAGGATGACGGTGGCGGGCAGGATCAGCCAGGGGTTCATGCCCGAATAGCCGGTGATGACCACCACGGCGATGATGACCATTGCCTTGTCGGCGATCGGGTCCATGGCGGCGCCAAAGCGGCTTTCCTGCTGCCAGGCCCGGGCCAGATAACCGTCGAACCAATCGGTGACTGCGGCCAGCAGGAACAGCACCAACGCCGCGAAATCGGCAAATGGCCGGCTGAGGAAGAGGAACATCAGCGGCACCAGCGGCGCCGCCACCAATCGCAGAACGGTCAGGAAATTGGGCAGTGTCCAGCGCATGGCCTGCAATCTAGGCGGTTGCGGGGCCGGGGGGAAGGGGTTGTGAAACCCGCTTGCACAAGTAAATAAGAGATGTAATAACATAACAAAAATGGAGAATCGAAATGCAAACTTTTCCCAGTCGTCGCCAAGACCGGCATCTTGTCCAAGCCATGCTGGCAGGGGCTATCGTTGCCGTGCTTGCGCTGCCTGTCCACGCCGGGTCGGGTCAGGACCAGGGGCACAGCCACGGCCACAACCATGGGCACAGCCATGAACAGGTCGATGAGCAGGCTCGTCGCATCCATCAAGGCCATTTCGACGATGCCCAGGTGCAGGCCCGGCCGCTGTCGGACTGGGCAGGCGAATGGCAATCGGTCTATCCGCTGCTGATGGCGGGACAGCTGGATCAGGTCATGTCCAGCAAGGCGGAGAAAGGTGACAAGACCGCTGCGGAATACCGCCGCTATTACGAAACCGGCTATCGCACCGATGTCGACCGTATCGCCATTGATGGCGACAGGGTGACGTTTCGCAGCGCCAAGGGCAGCGCAAGCGCAAGATATGTCAGCGACGGTTTCGAGATCCTGACCTATCCAAAAGGCAATCGCGGCGTGCGCTATGTCTTTCGCAAGACCGAAGGCGATGCGGCCGCCCCGGATTTCATCCAGTTCAGCGACCACAAGATCGCGCCGCAGGCTGCCGATCACTATCACCTGTATTGGGGCAATGACCGCGCAGCGATTCTGCGGGAACTGACGAACTGGCCGACCTATTATCCGGCGACGCTCAGCCCGGCGCAGATCGTGCAGGAAATGCTGGCGCATTGACGCCGGCGGCGGCGCGGCGGGTCAGCCCTGAAAATGATCGACGATCTTCTGCGCCAGCGCGGCGCTGATGCCTTCGACCGCGGTCAGATCGGCAAGACCGGCGCGGCTGACCGCCTTGGCCGAGCCGAAATGCGCCAGAAGCGCGCGCTTGCGTGCCGCGCCGACGCCGGGGATCTCGTCCAGCGGATTGGCCATGGTCGCCTTGGCCCGGCGGGCGCGGTGGCTGCCGATCGCCCAGCGATGCGCCTCGTCGCGCAGGCGCTGGATGAAATACAGCACCGGATCGTTCATCGGCAGCGCAAAGGGGCGCTGGCCGGGGCGGTGAAACTCTTCCTTGCCGTGGTCGCGGTCCTGGCCCTTGGCCACGCCGATCAGCGGGATGTCCTCGAGCCCCAGTTCGGCCAGGATCTGCTGGACGGCGCTGACCTGCCCGGCGCCGCCGTCGATCAGCAGCAGGTCCGGCCAGGCATCGCTGCTGCGGTCGGGATCTTCCTTCAGCAGACGTGAAAAGCGCCGCGTCAGCACCTCTTTCATCATGCCGAAATCGTCGCCCGGGGTGATTTCGGTGCCCTTGATGTTGAACTTGCGATACTGGCTCTTGATCCAGCCTTCGGGGCCGGCGACGACCATGCCGCCCACGGCATTGCTGCCCTGGATGTGGCTGTTGTCATAGATCTCGATGCGCTGCGGCGGCGCGGGCAGATCGAAGGCCTCGGCCAGCCCTTCGAGCAGCCGCAGCTGCGCCGCGCTTTCCGACATGCGCCGCGCCAGGCTTTCACGGGCATTGCGCAGCGCGTTTTCGACCAGTTCGGCCTTTTCGCCCCGCTGCGGCACCCCCAGCACCACCTTGCGCCCGGCCTTGGCGCTGAGGATTTCCGCCATCAGGTCGGGATCCTCGATTCCATGCGACAGCAGCACCATGCGCGGCGGCACCTTGCCGTCGTAGAACTGCGCCAGAAAGGCCTGCATCACCTCGTCGGCGGATTCGACGCCATTGAGCCGGGGGTAGAAATCGCGGTTGCCCCAGCTCTGGTTGCCGCGGATGAAAAAGACCTGAACGCAGGCCTGGCCGTGATCCATGTGCAGGGCGATGACATCGGCCTCGGCCACGCCGCGGGGATTGATGGCCTGGACCGACTGCACCGCGGTCAGTGCCTTGATGCGGTCGCGCAGGGCGGCGGCGCGTTCGTATTCCATCGCCTCGGCGGCCTCGGCCATCTCGCGCGCCAGATCGGCCTGGATGCGCGTGGTCCGGCCTTGCAGGAACAGTTCGGCATCGGCCACAAGGGCGCGATATTCCGCCTCACTGATGCGGCCGACGCAGGGGGCGCTGCAGCGCTTGATCTGATACAGCAGACAGGGCCGGCTGCGGCTGGCGAATGTCGCATCGGTGCAGCTGCGCAGCAGGAACACCCGCTGCAACTGGTTCAGGGTGCGGTTGACCGCCCCGGCGCTGGCAAAGGGGCCGTAATAATCGCCCTTTTCCGATTTGGCGCCGCGATGCTTCTTGATCTGGGCAAAGGGGTGCGACTTGGCCACCAGGATGTTCGGAAACGACTTGTCGTCGCGCAGCAGCACGTTGTAGCGGGGTTTCAGCTGCTTGATCAGGTTCTGTTCCAGCAGCAGCGCCTCGGTCTCGGTCCGCGTGGTCAGGAACATCATGCTGGCGGTTTCGCGGATCATCCGCGCGATGCGGGCGGAATGGCCGCTGCCGCGGGCATAGTTCGCCACCCGCGCCCGCAGGTTGCGCGCCTTGCCGACATAAAGCACCGCCCCCTGGGCATCCAGCATCCGGTAGACGCCGGGCGAACCGTCCAGCCCGCGCAGATAATCCTGGATCAGCGCCTGGCCGGTCCTGGCGGGCGGGCCGGGAAGAGTGGGTTGGGCAAGGGAATCGGTCATGGTGCCAATGAAGTGATTCTGGGGCCGGGCTGCAAGTTCGCCGCTGAAAGTTCAAGCTGAATCCTGTCCACGGAATCTGTGGATAAGTCTGTGAATCAGCTTGGGAGCAAGCTGCGATCTGCAAGCAATTATTGGGGATTCCTCAATCTGCACAAAATTTAGGCAGTAAAACAACTAGCGGAAAACAAAAGAAATTTTTCTTCGCCATCGCAATGGACTGAATTTCTTGCCAGAATCGTGACGCTTTGGTGATGGCTGCGCCGCAAGTGGACAACTTGACGCAGCAAGGTCCGTTCCGGACCTATTCGACGCCCAGCACGTCGGGCGTGCGCCAGGCCAGGTGCTGGCCGCCGTCGACGCAGATCAGTTGTCCGGTGACCGACGGCGCGTCCAGCAGATAGCCCAGTGCGGCGCAGATATCCTGCTCGGCAGCGCCTCGCTGCAGGATGGTGGCGGCGCGCTGACGGGCGAAATGGGCTTCGGACTGCCGGGCGCCCCGCAGCGTCGGGCCGGGGCCGATGGCATTCACGCGAATGTCGGGCGCCAGCGCCTGGGCCGAGGTGCGTGTCAGCCACCACAGCCCCGCCTTGGCAATCGAATAGGTCATGAATTCCGGCGTCGGCTTCAGCACCCGCTGATCGACCATGTTCACCACCAACGCCCGGGCCCGTGGCTCGGGGTCGCTGCGGTCGGCAGGCGGAGCCTGGCGCGCAAAGGCCTGGGTCAGCACGAAGGGCGCGCGCAGGTTCGATTCGAAATGCCGGTCCCAGCTGTCGCGGCTGGCGGTCTGGATATTGTCGTATTCAAAGATCGAGGCATTGTTGACCAGCACGTCCAGCGGTCCCAGGGCCTGCTGCGCGCGCGGCAGCAGCGCATCGGTCTGCTCGGCGTCCAGCAGATCGGCTTGCAGCACCGCGGCCCGCACCCCCAGGGCGCGCGCCTCGGCCGCGGTCGCCTCTGCCTCGGCGACCGAGCCGTGGCAGTGGATCGCCACGTCATGGCCGCGCCCGGCCAGATACAACACCATCGCCCGTCCCAGCCGCCGGCCGCCGCCGGTCACCAATGCGGTCATCTGCGCCCGATCCCCAGCAGCTTCGCCAGCAGCCGCCGCATGCCCGGCCCCGACAGCAGCGCCAGCGCCAGCAGGATCAGCAGGCACAGGATGGCAGTCTTGATCATCCCTGTGCCCCGAAGCGGGCGAATGCCGCGCGTTCGTCCAGCGTGCCCAGCACATCCTCGGCCGACAGGCCAAAGCGGCGCAGCAGCGGCACCCGCTGGCCATAGGTCAGAAACCGCGTCCGCGGCCCGTAAAGTTCGCGCATCTTCGGCACCAGATGGGCGATGCCATCGGCCAGGCCCAGGGCGACCGCATCGGCGCCGGCCCAGATTTCGCCAGTGAAAAGGTCGCGGTCCTGCGCCAGCCTGGCGCCGCGGCGGGCCCGCACCTGCGCCTTGAAGGCATCGTGGATCGGGGTCAGCAGCCGTTCCAGCCGCGCCACATCCTCGGGCGTTTCCGGGCGGAACGGGTCCAGCATCGACTTGGACCGGCCGGCGGTATGCACGCGCCGTTCGATCCCCCAGCGCTGGATCAGTTCCGGAAAGCCGAAGCCCGCCGCGATCACCCCGATTGAGCCCAGGACCGAGCTGTCATCGACCCAGATGTAATCGGCGCTGCACGCCAGCCAATAACCGCCCGAGGCTGCCACATCCTCGACAAAGCCATGCACCGGCACGTCGTGGTCCTGGGCCAGGCGGCGAATGCGGGCGGCGATCAGGCTGGATTGCACGGGCGAGCCGCCGGGCGAGTTGATCGCCAGCGCCACCGCGGCCGGCTTGCGCCGCTTGAAGGCGCGCTCCAGCACCGGCGCCAGCGCGGCATCCGACAGGCCGGCGCCGCCGCGTCCGGCCGCACCGATGGCGCCTTGCAGGCGCAGGACGGCGACATGCGCCGGACGGTTCAGAAACGAAAATGCCATGATCCAGCAGATAGGCAACGGAAACGGGCGCGGCAATCCCCCATCAACGCGCCTTCAGGAAATCCGCGACCTCGGCCCGGTCGGGCATGGCATCGCCGGCGCCGGGTCGCGTCACCTGCAGGGCCGCGGCCGCAGCGGCATGGCGCAGGATGCTGGACATGTCCTCGCCCCGCGACAGGCCGGCGGCGAACCAGCCGGCAAAGCAGTCGCCCGCGCCGGTGGTATCGACCGGTCGCACGGCAAAGGCCGGTTGTCGCCAGACCTGACCGCTGCGCAGGTCGCGGTATTCCGCCCCCTCGGCGCCGCGCGTGATCAACATTCCGCCGACCGGCAGATCCTGGCCAAATGCGGCAAAGGTCTGTTCGGCCTCGCCCGCGTTCATGGCCAGGATCGAGACATGCGGCAGCACCTCCTGCAGCGCATCAAGCCCGAAGGGCGCCGCCGAATAGATCACGGTCGCACCTTTCGACCGGGCCAGACGCGCCGCAGCCGCCTGCAGGCTGGTTTCATTCTGCATCAGCAGGATGTCACCCGCAGCGATCGGTGCCTTCAGCAGGTCTGCCGGCAGCGCCATATTGGCGCCGCCATGCAGGATGATGCTGTTTTCCCCCTGATCGTCCACCATGATGATGGCGTGGCCGGTCGCATGGTCGCTCAGGCGGCGAATGGCGGTCGTGTCAACGCCGGCAGCCTCCAGCCGCGCCGGCACCCAGTCGTCGCCCGTCCCCATCGCGCCCAGATGCACGACGCGCGCCCCGGCCCGGGCGGCGGCCACCGACTGGTTGGCGCCCTTGCCGCCCAAACCCTGCGTGTAGCCCTGCGAATGCAAGGTCTCGCCGGCGCGGGGCAATTGCGCCAGCCGATAGACATGATCGATGTTGATCGAACCCAGATTATAGATGGTCATGACCGCGCCCCCGTTTCGCGTATCAGAAACTGGCAGAGGCGTCTTGTCCATACGGGTGGTGCGAATGGAAAACGCGCCCCGCAAGGGGGCGCGTCGGGTCGGGTTCGCGTGTGGTCCCGGATCACTCGGGCTTGCGCGCGCCGTGCTTGATCGGCCACCACAGCCGTTTGTTGGTCAGATACAGCAGCGCCGCCAGCACGATCAGGAACAGCACCGAGACGAAACCGACCTGCTTGCGGTCCATCATCTTGGGCTCGGCCGTCCACATCAGGAAGGCGGCGACATCCTTGGCCATCTGGTCGACGGTGGCTTCGGTCCCGTCCTCATAGGTGACCTGACCATCGGTCAGCGGCTGCGGCATCTTGATCCAGCCGCCAGGGAAGGCGGCGTTGTGATAGAAGGTGCTGCCGGCCTCTTCCTTGGTTTCGCCGTCGTAGCCGACCAGGATCGCGTGGATGTATTCCGGCCCGCCGATACCATTGAACAGTTGCGAGATGCCGGTGCCGTAAGGCCCGTGGAAGGCGGCGCGCGCCTTGGCCATCAGCGACAGGTCCGGCCCCATCCCCTCGCCCAGAACGGTGGGGAAATGGTCGGTCGGCACGCGCGGACGATCCTCGCCGGTTTCGGCATCGGCGATGTCGAACTGCGCGGCATAGGCACGCACCTGATCCTCGGGCAGGGCCGGGCCACCGGGATCGGCCAGGGTGCGGATCGGCACATAGCGCAGACCGTGGCAGGCCGAACAGACCTCGGTATAGACCTGCAGGCCACGCTGAAGCTGGAACTGGTCGTATTTGCCGAACGGGCCCTCGAAGCTGAAGGATACGTCCTCGATATGCGGCGCCGCATGGCTTGCTGCGGCATCGTCGCCCGCGGCGGCACCATGACCCTCCTCGGGCTGGGCAGCGGCCGCATCGGCCAGCGGTTCTTCGGTTGCGGTCGGCTCGGCGGCGGATTCCTCCTCGACCGCGGTTTCGGCAACCGTTCCGGCCGGAGCATTTTCCTCGGCCGGGGTGACCTGCTCGGCAGTGTCGGTGGGCTCGGGCTGCGGCGTGCCTTCGATCACATCCGTGGTCTCGGACTGATCTGCGGAGACCGCGTCAACAGCGGCTTCGCCAGCGGCAGGCTCTGCCGGGGCCGAGGCGGCCGGTTCAGCAGCAGCCGGCTCGGTCGCTGCCGGCTCAGCGGCTGCAGGGGCGGCTGCGCTGTCGTTTGCCTCGGCAGCAGGCTCTGCCGCGGGCGGCGTCGGCGAACCGGCCTCTGAAGCCGGGGCTTCGGCGGCAGGGGTTTCAGCCGGCTGGCTGCCGGCGGCCTCGACCGGTGGCATTGTCGTTGCGGCCGGGGCCTCGCTTGCCGATTGCTGGGCCAGCGCGCCTCCTGCCAGGGCGACGGTCAGGGCAGCAACAGCCGTGAGCGTAGCGGTTCTCAAGGTCATTGGTGCCTCTCCTTACTCGGCAGGATGGGTTTCGGGCCCGTAATGGGCGTTGAAGTCTTCCTCGATGGTCTGAGGCATGGGCAGGGGCTTTTCGACCACGCCCAGGATCGGCAGGATCACCAGGAAATAGGCGAACCAATAGGCCGCACCCGCCAGCGCGATATAGGGATAGATCCCCTCGGCCGGCATCGCACCCACCCACATCAGGATGATGAAGTCCACCACCAGCAGCCAGAACCACCACTTGAACAGCGGCCGATACTGGCCCGAGCGGACGCGCGAGGTGTCAAGCCATGGCACCAGCGCCATGACCAGGATGGCCCCGAACATCGCCAGCACGCCGAAGAACTTGGCGTCGATGATGCGGAACGACAGCCAGTTCACCAGCTGCACCACCCAGACATCGGCGGTAAAGGCGCGCAGGATCGCGTAGAAGGGCAGGAAATACCATTCCGGCACGATATGGGCCGGCGTGGCCAGCGGATTCGCCTCGATATAGTTGTCGGGGTGACCCAGGTAGTTCGGCATGAAGCCGACGATGGCAAAGAACACCACCAGAACCACAGCCAGCGCCAGCAGATCCTTGATCACGAAATAGGGCCAGAAGGGCAACGTGTCCTTCTGCGCCTCTTCCTTCGAGCTGCGGCGCACCTCGATCCCGGTCGGGTTGTTGTTGCCGGTGGTGTGGAAGGCCCAGATATGCACGATCACCAGCCCGGCGATCACGAAGGGCAGCAGATAGTGCAGCGAGAAGAAGCGGTTCAGCGTGGCATTGTCGACCGCCGGGCCGCCCAGCAGCCAGGTCTGGATCGATTCGCCGATGCCGGGAATGGCGCCGAACAGGCCGGTGATCACCGTCGCGCCCCAGAAGGACATCTGGCCCCAGGGCAGCACATAGCCCATGAAGGCAGTGCCCATCATGCACAGATAGATCAGCATGCCGACGATCCAGGTGACCTCGCGCGGCGCCTTGTAGCTGCCGTAGTAGAGGCCGCGGAAGATGTGGATATAGACGGCGAGGAAAAACAGCGACGCGCCATTGGCGTGCAGATAGCGCAGCATGTAGCCGCCGTTCACGTTGCGCATGATATGCTCGACCGAGGCAAAGGCCAGGTCGACATGCGGCGTGTAATGCATGACCAGCACGATGCCGGTGACGATCTGCAACACCAGGCAGAAGGCCAGCACGATACCCCAGATCCACCACCAGTTCAGGTTCTTGGGGGTGGGGATCATGATGGTGTCATAGATCAGGCTGACCACCGGCAGACGCCGATGCAACCAGCGCTCGAAACCCGACTTGGGTTCGTAATGGTCGTGGGGAATTCCGGCCATATGCGCCTCCTCAGCCCAGCTTGATGGTGGTTTCGTTGACGAATTCGGCAACGGGAACATGTAGGTTCTGCGGCGCCGGACCTTTGCGGATGCGGCCCGAGGTATCGTAATGCGACCCGTGGCAGGGGCAGAACCAGCCGCCGAAATCGCCGGCGCCATCGCCGATCGGCACGCAGCCCAGATGGGTGCAGACCCCGATCATCACCAGCCATTCGCCGGCCTCGTCCAGGGTGCGGTTCTGGTCAAGTGCCGGCTCGCCGGGCTTGTTGGCGTTCTCGGCGTTCTGGTCGATCAGCTCGCTCAGCTGGACTTCGCGGGCCTGCTGGATTTCCGCTTCGGTCCGGCGGCGGATGAACACGGGCTTGCCCAGCCATTTGACCGTCAGCTGCGTGCCGGTTTCGACACCGCTGACATCGACCTGGATCGAGGCCAGCGCCTGCACATCGGCCGAAGGATTCATCTGGTTGACAAGGGTCCAGGCGGCCGCCCCGGCCGCGACGGCGCCGGCCCCGGCGGTCGCGAAATAGAGGAAGTCCCTCCGGGTGCCGTGGTCACCTGCGTGTTCGTCTGCGTGGGACACGGGTCAGATCTCCATTAATGCCCCGAAATCGGGGCGATATGACGGGACGGGCCGTGTCTGGACACAGCCCTCGCCCGGCCGGTTCTAGCGTTCAATTTCGCGTCAGTCCAGCGGCGGCGCCACCTGCGGGTCGCGCAAGCGGCCGCAGGTGTGGGATTTTCGCTGCGCTGTGCGATCGCTGGTGCCGGCGCGGAGGGGCAGCGGGCCGGTGGTCGTGCCGCCACCCCTGCGGCTAGATCAGCCCCTCGCTGCGAAAGCTCAATTCGCGGGCGCGTCCGATGATGAGGTGGTCATGCAGCGCAATGCCCATCACTTCGGCCGCGGCGAGGATGCGGTTGGTCATCGCGATGTCGGCTTGCGAGGGGGTCGGGTCTCCGGAAGGATGGTTGTGCACCAGGATCAGCGCGCTGGCCGACAGTTCCAGCGCCCGGCGCATGATCTCGCGCGGATAGACCGGCACGTGATCGACCGTGCCGCGGGCTTGCTCTTCGTCGGCGATCAGGACGTTCTTGCGGTCCAGATACAGCACCCGGAACTGTTCGATGTCGCGATGCCCCATGGCGGTGTGGCAATAATCCAGCAGCGCATCCCAGCTGGTCAGCACCGGGCGGTGAATGATGCGCGACCGTGCCAGTCGCTGCGCGGCTGCCTCGACGATCTTGAGCTCCTGGACCACCGAAGGACCGACCCCTCTGATCTCGGTCAGGCGGGCGGCGGGGGCCGAAAGGACGCGGTTGAAATCGCCGAACCGTTCGAGCAGCCTGCGGGCCAGCGGCTTTACGTCCTGACGCGGGATGGCCCTGAACAGCACCAGTTCCAGCAATTCGTAATCGGGCATCGCCTCGGCGCCACCCTGCATGAAGCGTTCCCGCAGCCGGGCCCGGTGATCGGCGATATAACTGGGCAGCCGGCCCGAACGATCCAGCGCGGTCGGTGCGGCCTCATCATCCAGGGGTGTTTCCACCGGATCCGGGCCACCGAACAGGGGCAGGGGCGCTTCGTGAAAGGCATGATTCGTCGTCATGCCCCAAGGCTGACATGAAAATGGTGAACGCAGGGTTAACGCGCGCTCACCCCTTCATCTCATCCCAGAAACCTTTGATCTTGTGAAAGAACCCTTGGGTTTGCGGGTTATTGTCGGCCTGGATCGCCTCGAACTCGCGCAGCAGATCCTTTTGGCGCTGGGTCAGGTTCACCGGTGTCTCCACGACCAGTTCAATCAGCATGTCACCCGATTCGCCATTCATGCCGGGACCGTGGCGCAGCGGCGGCATCCCCTTGCCGCGCAGGCGCAACTGCCGGCCAGATTGCGTGCCGGCCGGAATCCGCACGCGCGAGCGACCGCCGTCGATGGTCGGCACCTCGATTTCGCCGCCCAGGGCCGCCGTGGCCATGCTGACCGGCACCTGGCAGGCCAGCATCCGACCGTCGCGCACGAAGATCGGGTGCTCCTTGACCTCGATGAAGATATAAAGATCGCCGGCCGGGCCGCCGCGCATTCCCGCCTCGCCCTCTCCGGCAAGACGGATGCGGGTGCCGGTCTCGACCCCGGCAGGGATATTGACCGACAGCGACCGGTCGCGCTGCACCCGGCCGGCGCCGTGACATTCCTTGCACGGATTCTTGACGATCTGGCCGTGGCCGTTGCAGGTCGGGCAGCTGCGCTCGACGGTAAAGAAACCCTGGGTGGCGCGGACCTTGCCCATGCCCGAACAGGTGGGGCAGGTGACAGGCTCGACCGCACCTTCGGCGCCGGTGCCGTTGCAGGCGCCGCAGGCGACAGAACCCGGCACGTTGATCGTCTTTTGCGCGCCGGTAAAGGCCTCCTCCAGCGAGACGCGCAGGTTGTAGCGCAGATCCTGACCCCGGCTGGCGCGCGAGCGGCCGCCACCAGCGCCGGGCCGCCGGCCCATCATGTCGCCGAAAAGATCCTCGAACACATCCGCGAAAGCCGAACCGAAATCGGTATGGCCATTGCCGCGACCGAACCCGTTGAAACCGCCGCCGCCGTCAAAGGCCGCATGACCGAAACGATCATAGGCAGCCTTCTTCTGGTCGTCCTTCAGACAGTCATAGGCCTCGTTCACCTCCTTGAACGCGGCCTCGGACATCTTGCAGTCCTTGTTGCGGTCAGGGTGCAACTGCTTTGCCTTGGCGCGGTAGGCCTTCTTGATTTCTTCGGCCGAGGCGCCCCGTGCAACGCCCAGCACCTCGTAGTAATCACGTTTCGCCATGTCGTTCGCGTCCGGGGTCTTTCAAGACATGGCCGGCCCGTGCGGGTCCGCGACGGGCCGGCCGGTGGGTTTGCATGCGCTTACTTGCGCTTGTCTTCGCCGAGATCCTCGAAATCGGCGTCGACGATTTCGTCATCCACGTCACGGGGCGAGCCGCTGCGGTCGGCGTCGCCGTCCCCGGCCTCGGCCTGCTGGGCCTTGTAGATGGCCTCGCCCAGCTTCATCGAGGCGTCCATCAGGTTCTGGATGCCGCCCTTGATCTTGCCGGCGTCCTCGGCCTTGACCGCATCTTCCAGCGCCCCCATGGCCAGTTCGATCGCCTCGACGGTCGAGCCGTCCACCTTGTCGCCATGTTCCTCGAGCGACTTGCGGGTGGTGTGCAGCAGGCTTTCGGCCTGGTTCTTGGCCTCGACCAGCTCCTTGCGCTTCTTGTCGGCTTCGGCATTGGCCTCGGCGTCCTTGACCATCTTTTCGATCTCTTCGTCGGACAGGCCGCCCGACGCCTGGATGGTGATCTTCTGTTCCTTGCCGGTGCCCTTGTCCTTGGCCGACACCGAAACGATGCCGTTGGCGTCGATGTCGAAGGTCACCTCGATCTGGGGCATGCCGCGCGGCGCCGGCGGAATGTTTTCCAGGTTGAACTGGCCCAGCAGCTTGTTGTCTGCGGCCATTTCGCGTTCGCCCTGGAACACCCGGATGGTCACCGCATTCTGGTTGTCCTCGGCTGTCGAGAAGATCTGCGACTTCTTGGTCGGGATGGTTGTGTTGCGGTCGATCAGGCGAGTGAACACACCGCCCAGGGTTTCGATGCCCAGCGACAGCGGCGTCACATCCAGCAGGACCACGTCCTTGACGTCGCCCTGCAGCACCCCGGCCTGGATTGCCGCACCCAGCGCCACCACCTCGTCGGGGTTCACGCCCTTATGCGGTTCCTTGCCGAAAAAGGCGGTCACTTCCTCGATCACCTTGGGCATGCGGGTCATGCCGCCGACAAGCACGATCTCGTCGATGTCGCTCTTGGACAGGCCGGCGTCCTTCAGCGCGTCCTGAACCGGCTTCATCGTGCGCTTGATCAGGTCGGCGACCAGGCTTTCCAGCTTGGCCCGGGTCAGCTTCATCACCAGGTGCAGCGGCGTGCCCGAATCCTTGTCCATCGAGATGAACGGCTGGTTGATCTCGGTCTGGCTGGACGAGGACAGTTCGATCTTGGCCTTCTCGGCGGCTTCCTTCAGCCGCTGCAGCGCCATCTTGTCCTTGGTCAGATCGACGCCGTGTTCCTTTTTGAACTCGTCGGCGAGATAGTTGACGATGCGCATGTCGAAGTCTTCGCCGCCCAGGAACGTGTCCCCGTTGGTCGATTTCACCTCGAACAGGCCGTCGTCGATTTCCAGGATGGTGATGTCGAAGGTGCCGCCACCAAGGTCATAGACCGCGATGGTCTTGCTGTCCTTCTTGTCCAGGCCATAGGCCAGGGCGGCCGCGGTCGGTTCGTTGATGATGCGCAGCACCTCGAGCCCGGCGATCTTGCCGGCGTCCTTGGTCGCCTGACGCTGGGCGTCGTTGAAATAGGCCGGAACCGTGATCACCGCCTGGGTGACGGGTTCGCCCAGGTAGCTTTCGGCGGTCTCCTTCATCTTCTGCAGGATGAAGGCGGAAATCTGGCTGGGGGAATATTTCTCGCCCCGAACCTCGACCCAGGCATCGCCATTGCCGCCATCGACAATGGCATAGGGCACCAGCTTCTTGTCCTTTTCGACCTCGGGGTCGCTGGTGCGGCGGCCGATCAGCCGTTTCACGGCAAAGATGGTGTTCGACGGGTTGGTAACGGCCTGACGCTTGGCGGGTTGGCCGACCAGACGCTCGCTGTCGGTGAAGGCGACGATGGAGGGCGTGGTGCGCGCGCCTTCGGAATTCTCGATGACCTTGGGTTGGCTGCCGTCCATGATGGCGACGCAGCTGTTGGTGGTTCCGAGGTCGATGCCGATGACTTTAGACATGCAATAACCTTTCTTGCGGCGATGTGCTGGGCCTTGGGTCCTCAACAGGCCCCCGAAGCCCGATCCCTGATTGATCCGGACCCGGGCCGAACTGCCCTGTCCGACGTTCTGGGGGCTATATAGGTAGGGGTCTGACGGGCTGCAAGCGGCCGCGCCGGGCGAAAATGGTGCCGCAATGGTTCCATCTCAGCGCCCGGCAGACCAGCTCAGCGACACCGATCGCCGGGTGACGAATTCGGCCATCAGCCCCACCATCAGCAGCGCCAGCGTCGCATAGATCGGATATTCCAGCGACGAATTGCGCGGGGAATAGTTGATGAAGGCAAATCCGCGGGTCTGGTCGATGATGTGGAACAGCGGATTCCAGGCAAACATCCCCAGCATGAAGCCGGGCAGCGTATTGGCCACGAACATCTTGCCCGAAAACAGCATGTTCAATCGCTGATAGACCTGGGTCAGCACCTGGGCCGGTTGCGGCCACCACGCCCGCAGCGCCAGAAAGATCAACCCGATGCAGCAGCCCGAAAACCAGGCCAGCAGCAGCATCGCATAACAGGCGGCAGGCGATTCTATGCGAATGGGCTGGACCAGGTAGTGATAGGCCGCCAGCACCACGAAACAGGAAAATGTCTGCCGGTAAAGCGACGCCAGCCCCGCGGCCGCGATCAGCACCGCCGTGTTCATCGGCCCGTGCTTGATCATCTGATTGTTCGGACTGGCCGATCCGGCCACCGCGCCGATGGCCTGGGAATGGGCCATGAACATGAAGATCCCGGTCATGATATAGACCAGATAGTCGCCGCGGATCGGGGCATGCCGCACCCCCATCAAGGCAAAGATCAGATAAAAGCCCATGATCATCGCCACCGCCTGAACCACGGTCATGATCAGCCCCACCAGCGCGTTGCGGTGGCCCTTGCGCAGGTTGTTGACGGTGACATGATAGATCAGCGCCAGCGTCGTGAACGCGGCCTGGGCCAGATTGCGATTGCGGCGTTGGACGAACATCGGGCACCGGCGGGGTTGCGGGATCGGTCTGCGGATACGGGCGCTTGCCCTGATGGGTTCACGCGATCATAAGAAAGGCGAATGCCGTATTCAATCGGCTGGACGGCGCCTGGATCCGCCGGCCGGAAAGGAAATGCAATGCAATTCGATCAAATGATTTCCGAAATGCGGCGCCTGGCGCTGCAAGCCGGCGATGAAATCATGGCGATCTATCGCGACGAGGATCTGCAGGTCAGGGCCAAATCAGATGCATCGCCCGTCACCCAGGCCGACGAGGCCGCAGATGCGTTGATCTCGAAAGGACTCAGGGCCGCCTTTCCCGATATCGCCCTGGTGACCGAGGAACAGGCCGAGACCCACGCGCAAAGCCCTGACACCTTCTTCATCGTCGATCCGTTGGATGGCACCAAGGAATTCGTGCAGCGCCGCGGCGATTTCACCGTCAACATCGCCTTTGTCCAGGACGGGGTGCCGCGGCTGGGGGTGGTCTATGCCCCGGCGCGGGGGCGACTGTTCTATACCACCGGCCAGGGGGGCGCGGTCGAGGAGCAGGGCCCCTTTGGCGCGCAGCCGGGCGCCCTGACCCCCATCGGCGTCAATTCGATGCCGGACAATCGCGGGCTGATGGTGGTGGCCTCGAAATCGCACCGCGATGCGGCGACGGACGCATACATCAACCGCTATGCGGTGCGCGACCTGACCTCGGCCGGCTCGTCGCTGAAATTCTGCCTGGTCGCCACCGGCGAGGCGGATCTTTACCCGCGTCTGGGCCGGACCATGGAATGGGACACCGCCGCGGGCGATGCGGTGCTGCGCGCGGCCGGGGGCGAAGTGGTGCGTTTCGACGACCACAGTCCGCTGCTCTATGGCAAGCCCGGTTTCGAGAACCCGTTCTTCATCGCCTATGCCCCGGGCGTGCTGCTGGTCAGGGAATAGCTTCATGTCCGTTGTCATCGTCATTCCCGCCCGCCATGCCTCGACCCGTTATCCTGGCAAGCCGCTGGTGGAGCTGCGCGGCGCCTCGGGCCAGGGGTTGTCGCTGATCCGGCGCAGCTGGCAGGCCGCGCGGGCGGTGGGTGGCGTCGATCGGGTGATCGTGGCCACCGATGATCGCCGCATCGCCGATCACGCGCGCGACTTCGGGGCCGAGGTCGCCATGACCGCCACCACCGCGCGCAACGGCACCGAACGCTGCGCCGAGGCGGTGGCCAATCTGGGGCTGTCCCCTGAAATCGTCGTCAACCTGCAAGGGGATGCCCCCTTGACCCCCGCCTGGTTCGTCGAGGAACTGATCGCCGGACTGCGCGCCGATCCGGGGGCCGATGTGGCGACGCCGGTGCTGCGCTGTTCGGGGGCGATGCGTTCGGAACTGATCGCCGACCGCGTGGCGGGGCGTGTGGGCGGCACCACTGCGGTTTTCGGCCACGACCGCAGGGCGCTGTATTTCTCGAAGGAAGTGATCCCCTATGTCGGGGCCGATTTCGCCCCCGGCGATCCCACCCCGGTGTTTCATCACGTCGGGGTCTATGCCTATCGGCCGGCGGCGCTGGCGGAATATCCGACCTGGGACGAAGGCCGGCTCGAGGCGCTCGAGGGGCTCGAACAATTGCGCTTCCTGGAACGCGGCCGCCGCATCCTGTGCGTCGAGGTCGAGGCCCGCGGCCGCGAATTCTGGGAGCTGAACAACCCCTCGGATGTGCCCAAGCTCGAGGCGATGATGCAGCGCATGGGCATTGCCTGATGCCGGGGCAGGCCGGGCGCCTGCCGGCCGTCAGCATCGTCGTGGTCTCGCGCCACCGCCCTGGGCCGTTGGCGCAGTGTCTGGCCGCGCTGGCCCGGCAGAGCCATCCCGAATGCGAACTGATCCTGGTGGCCGATCCGGGAAGTATCGGCCTGCGCCCGGACCTGCCGATCAAGCGCGCATGCTTCGACCAGGCCAATATCTCGGCCGCGCGCAATCGCGGCCTGGCGCTGGCGGCGGCCGAGGTGGTGCTGTTCATCGACGATGACGCGGTGGCCGCGCCGCAGTGGGCGGCGGCGCTGGCCGCGGCCTTTGCCGACCCCGGGGTGCTGGCGGCGACCGGCTTTACCCGCGGTCCCGACGGCCTGTCCTGGCAGGCCCGGGCCGAGGTCATCGACCGTTCCGGACGCAGCCGGGCACTGGCGCTGCGCGACGCCGCGCTGCTGGCGCCGCCCGCTGACGGCGCGATCAGCACCCTGGGCACCAATTGCGGATTTCGCGCCGCGGCCCTGCGCGAACTTGGCGGTTTCGACCCGGCCTTTGCCTATCACCTTGATGAAAGCGATGTGAACATGCGCATGGCGGCGCGCTGGCCGCAGGGATTGACTGCGGTGGTGCCGCAGGCGGTGGTGGTGCATGGCATCGCGCCGGGCGCGGGGCGGGGCCCGGCCGGGGTGCCCGACGACCTGACCGCGGTGGGCCGCTCGGCCGCCATCTTTGCCGCACGCCATGGCGGCAGCACCGGCTGGGTCGAGGCGGCGCAGCGTCGGCGGCTGCTGCGGCTGATGGTCGCGGGACGGCTGGACCCCGGCGCGGTCGGGCCGGTGCTGGCCACGCTGCGCAAGGGGCTGGCCGCGGGCGCGGCCTTGCCGCCGCCGCCGGTCCCGACACCGTTTCCGGCGGCCGACCGGCCGCCGCCCTTCCAGCCCTTGCCCATGCGCGCGGCCGATCCCTTGTTCCTGGCCGGCTGGCACTGGCAGGCGCGGGGCCTGCGCCGTCAGGCCGCGCAGGCCGTGGCCCAGGGGCGCTTGGCGACGCTGCTGCTGCTGACACCGGGCTTTCTGCCTCACCGGCTGGTTCTGACCGCGCAGGGCTGGTGGGAGCAGCGCGGGGGTCTGTGGGGTCGCGCGCAGCCCGGGGACCGGGCGATGCTGTTCATGCCGCGTGCCGACCGCATTCGCCGCGAGCGCGAATACCTGCCGGAATATGCGCCCCCGCCAAGCGGAAAATGGCTGCAAGAAGCAGAAAATTGAATCGCTTTTGCCACGGCATGGAACGGCAACGGGTCCACGACACTTGTTGCGCAGTCGCCGGCAAAAGAGGATAAGCATTCCTGCCGTCGGCGCAGAGATCAGGAGAGCGCATTCATGCACCGCAAAGTCAGCAAGGCCATTTTCCCCGTCGCCGGCCTTGGCACCCGTTTTCTACCGGCCACAAAAAGTATTCCCAAGGAAATCATGACCTTGGTTGATAGGCCGCTGATCCAGTATGCGATCGACGAAGCGCGCGCCGCCGGAATCGAGGAATTCATCTTTGTCACCTCGCGCGGCAAGGGCGCGCTCGAGGATTATTTCGACCACGCGCATGAGCTGGAATCGAACCTGAAGAAAACCGGCAAGACGGAATTGCTGGATATCCTGCGTTCGACCAACATGGATTCGGGCGCGATTGCCTATATTCGCCAGCACAAGGCCTTGGGCCTGGGGCATGCGGTCTGGTGCGCGCGCCGCCTGGTCGGAGACGAGCCCTTTGCCGTGATCCTGACCGATGACGTGATCATGGGCGAGCCGCCCTGCCTGCAACAGATGATCGAGGCCTATCGCGAAACCGGCGGCAGCATGGTGGCCACCATGGAGGTGCCCATCGAAAAGACCAAGGCCTACGGCGTTCTGGACGTGGCCGAGGACATGGGGGCGATCGTCCGCGCCCGCGGCATGGTCGAAAAGCCCAAGGAAAACCCGCCGTCGAACCTGGCGGTGATCGGCCGCTACATCCTGGCGCCGACGGTGATGAACAACCTCAACAAGCTCAAGCAGGGTTCGGGCGGCGAGATCCAGCTGACCGACGCCATCGCCGACGAGATCGAGGAAGGCCGCGATGTCTTTGGCCTGCGCTTTCGCGGCCAGCGTTTCGATTGCGGCTCGAAGGCGGGATTTCTGCAGGCGACCGTGGCCTTTGGCCTCGCGCGCGAGGATCTCAAGCATGAATTTGCCGAATATCTGTCCGATATCGCGGCGATGCTGCGGGCGGCGGAATAGGCATGGGGCCGACGGTCCTGGTCACCGGCGGGGCGGGCTATATCGGCTCGCACGCATGCAAGGCGTTGCAGCGGGCGGGGTTCGTTCCGGTCACCTATGACAATCTGGTGACCGGCTGGCGCCAGGCGGTGAAGTTCGGCCCATTCGAGCAGGGCGATCTGCTGGACCGGGCGCGACTGGATCAGGTGCTGGCGATGCATCGTCCGGTGGCGGTGATGCATTTCGCGGCGCTGAGCCAGGTGGGCGAGGCGATGCGCGAACCGGGCCGCTACTGGCGCGGCAATGTCTGCGCCTCGCTGAACCTGGTCGAGGCGGCATTGGCGGCGGGGGTGCGCGATCTGGTGTTCAGTTCGACCTGCGCCACCTATGGCGACCATGACGGGGTGGTGCTGGACGAATCGACGTCGCAGGCGCCGCTGAACGCCTATGGCGCCAGCAAGCGCGCGATCGAGGACATGCTGAAGGATTTCGGCGCCTCGGACGGGTTGCGCGCGGTGATCTTTCGCTATTTCAACGTCGCCGGCGCCGACCCCGAGGGCGAGGTGGGCGAATTCCACCGCCCCGAGACCCATCTGATTCCGCTGATCCTTGATGCGATCGACGGCCGGCGTCCGGCGCTGACCGTCCATGGCACCGACTATCCGACCGCCGATGGCACCTGCATCCGCGATTACGTCCATGTGATGGACCTGGTCGATGCCCATGTGCTGGGCCTGCGCTTTCTTCTGGACGGCAAGCTGGCCGATGGCGGGCACGAGGTGTTCTGTCTGGGCACGGGCAACGGCTTTTCGGTCCGCGAGGTCGTCGATCAGGCGCGGCATGTCACCAACCGCCCGGTGCCGATGGTCGATGGTCCGCGCCGGCCCGGCGATGCCGTCAAGCTGGTGTCGGGCAGCGAAAAGGCGCGGCGGGTGCTGGGCTGGACGCCCGGGCGCTCGACCATGCAGCAGATGGTCGCCGACGCCTGGCGCTGGCACCAGACCGGCGGATATGACGGCTGATCGCGGGATCCTGCTGGATGTCTCGCGACTGGTGTCGCGGCTGGGGCGCGGGCCGCTGACCGGCATCGACCGGGTCGAGGCAGAGTGGCTGGCCCATCTGCAAGGCCGGCGACATCTGTTGCTGTGCCGGGCCGGGCGCGCGCAATGGGTGCTGGACCCAGCGGCGGGGGCCTTGCTGCTGGGCTGGTTGGCCAACAGGGGCAACCTGCCGCCGGCGCCGGGGCTGCTGGCGCGGTTGCGGCTGCGGCTGGGGCGCGGGCCGGCAACCGGGGCGCTGCATGCCCTGGCGCCCTGGGCATTGCGGCGTGCGGGCCGCGACGGGCAGGGGCTGGGGGCCTTTGTCCTGGCGCATCTGGGCGCGGGCGCAGCCTATCTGAACGTGGGCCACAGCAATATCGCGCCGCGGCTGTGGCAGAACCTGCGCCCCCTGATCCGGGCGGTGCTGCTGCACGACACGATTCCGCTGGATCATCCCGAATTCACCCGCGCCGGGCAATCGCAGCGGTTTCAGGACCGTTTCCGGGCGGCGATGCAACAGGCCGATCTGGTGCTGGCGATATCGGCGGTGACGCGGGACGCGGTTCTGGAGTGGTCCCGGAAACTGGCGGTGGACCCGCATGCGCCGGTGGTGATTGCGCCCATCGGCACCCGCCTGACCGCGCCGGCGCCGACGCCGCCGCTGCCCGCCGGCCTGCCCGATGACCGGCCCTTGTTCCTGACCCTGGGCACGATCGAGCCGCGCAAGAATCACGCCCTGCTGCTGGATGCCTGGGCGCAGCTGCCCGCCGGGCCGATGCTGGTGATCGCCGGTCGCCGGGGCTGGGAAAACCGCGAGGTGTTTGCGCGGCTGGACGCGCTGGCGCCGGGGGCTGCGGTGCGCGAATGCGGCGATCTGGACGACGCCGAGGTGGCGGCGCTTATGCAGCATTGCCACGCGCTGCTGATGCCCAGCCGGGCCGAGGGTTTCGGCCTGCCGCTGACCGAGGCTGCCGCGCGTGGGGTTCCGATCCTGTGCAGCCCCTTGCCTGTGGCGCGCGAGATCCTGGGCGACTACCCCATCTATCTGCCCGCCGATGCGCCGTCGGACTGGGCGTCGGAAATCGCCCGGCTGGCGGCGGTGCCACGACAGCGGCTGTCGCCTGCCCGGGTTCCCGGCTGGGAGGCGCATTTTGCAGCCGTTGCCGCCGCCCTTGCCGGACTGGTGGCACGGCCACGAGCAACGGGTTAGGCCGCCGATGCCGCGCCTGTGGTCCGAATATCGTCGCCGTTTCCGTCTGCGGGTGCGCCGGCAATGGCTGCTGGCCCGCGCCATTCGCCGCCACCGCCGATTGCGGCCGGTGGTGGACCGCACCCGCGCGATTGCGCCGGGCGACATCCTGCTGTTCATGGCCATGCGCAACGAAGCCCCGCGCCTGCCTTATTTCCTGGATTATTACCGGCGCCTGGGGGTCGGGCATTTCCTGGTGGTCGACAATGAGTCCGAGGATGGCGGGCGCGAATTCCTGGCCGATCAATCGGATGTCTCGCTGTGGCGGACAGCCGCCAGCTACAAGGGCGCGCGCTTCGGCATGGACTGGATGAACTGGTTGCTGTTCCGTCATGGCAGCGGCCATTGGTGCCTGACGGTCGATCCCGACGAATTCCTGATCTATCCCCATCATGACAGCCGGCCCTTGCGGGCGCTGACCGATTGGCTGGACGCCGGCAACATGCGCGCGTTTTCGGCGATGCTTCTGGACATGTATCCGCGCGAGGCACAGGCGACCGCAGCCTATCGCCCGGGGGACGACCCGTTCCGGACCCTGCGCTGGTTCGATCCGGGCAATTATGTCATCCGCAAGAACCGCGAATACGGCAACCTGTGGATCCAGGGCGGGCCTCGGGCAAGGCTGTTCTTTGCCGATGCGCCGCAATCGGCGCCGGCGCTGAACAAGATCCCGCTGGTGCGCTGGCGGCGCGGCTATGTCTATGCCAGTTCCACGCATATGTTGCTGCCGCGGGCGCTGAACCGGGTCTATGACGAAAACGGCGGCGAGCGTGCCTCGGGCTGCCTGCTGCATGCCAAGTTCCTGCCCAGCTTTGCCCAGAAGGCGGCCGAGGAACTGACCCGGCGCCAGCACTATGCCGGCGGGCGCGAATATGCCGCCTATCACGCCGGGCTGGCGCATGGGCCGGATTTCTGGTGCCCGCAGTCCTGCGAATATGACGACTGGCGCCAGCTCGAGGATCTGGGGCTGATCTCGAGGGGGAACTGGGCATGACGGCGCCGGTGCGCCTGGGGGTGGTCATGCTGTGCCACGAGGAGCTGGCCCTGGCCGCCCGGATGGCGCGGCTCTGGGCCCGGGGCGGGGCGCAGGTGATGGTGCATGTTGATGCCCGCGCGCCGGCCGCGCCGGTCGATGCCCTGCGCGCCGATCTGGCGGACCTGGCGGGACAGGTGCATCTGGCGCCGCGGGTCGCCTGCGAATGGGGCCGGTTCAGCCTGGTGCGCGCCACGCAGATCGCCGCCGAACGGCTGCTGGCGCTGGACCCGGACATCAGCCATGTGCTGCTGGTGTCGGGCGCCTGCCTGCCGCTGCGGCCGGTGGGCGAAATCTGCGCCTATCTGGCGGCGCGGCCGGGCTGCGACTTCATCGAAAGCGTCACCGTCGGGGATGCCGGCTGGACCGTGGGCGGGCTCAGCGAGGAACGCTTTACCCTGCGGTTTCCGTTTTCCTATCGCCGGCAGCGCTGGCTGTTCGACCGCCATGTCGAATTGCAGCGCCGGCTGCGGTTTCGCCGGCGCATCCCGCAGGGACTGGTGCCGCATCTGGGCTCGCAGTGGTGGTGCCTGACCTGCGCCAGCCTGCAGGCGATCCTGAACGATCCGCGCCGGGCCGAGTTCGACCGCTATTTCCGCCGGGTCTGGATCCCGGACGAAAGCTATTTCCAAAGCCTGATCCGCCGCCATGCGCGCCAGATCGAAAGCCGATCGCTGACCTTCAGTCGCTTTGACGCTCAGGGTCGGCCGTTCCTGTTCTATGACGATCACCTGACCTTGCTGGAGCAGTCGCGCTGTTTTCTGGTCCGCAAGGTCTGGCGCGGGGCGCAGCGGCTGCATGAGCATTTTCCCCGGCCTGCGACCACCCCCGATGCCGAGCCGCGTCCGCAGAGGCTGGAGCGGATGATCGATCAGGCTGTCCAGCGCCGGTGCCAGGGCCGGCCGGGGCTTTACATGCAGAGCCGCTTTCCGGTCAAGGACCGCGAAATCGTCAAGACCGCGGCACCCTATGCGGTGTTGCAGGGATTTTCGGACCTGTTCGCGGATTTCCCGAACTGGCTGGGGGCTCGGCTGGATGCGGATGTGCATGGGCATCTGTTCGCGTCTGACGGCATCGGCTTTGCCGGCGGCGCGGCGCTGGGGCCCGGGGCCTTCCCGGACAATCCCGCCATGCGCGATCTGGACCCGCGCGGCTTTCTGGCCAGTCTGGTGCGACTGACGCCGCGAATGCAGGTCTGGCAGCATAGCCCCCGCGACAACCAGGCGCTGGCCTGGTTCATGGCCACCGATCCGCATGCGCGGATGTTTCTCATCACCGGGGCCTGGGCGGTGCCGCTGATGCATTCGGGCATGCCGTTTGACGACATCCGCCGCATGGCGGCGCGGTTGCAGCGCGCCGAACTGGCCCAGATCGAGGCCGTCCGGTCGGTCTGGTGCAAGGCGCAGGTCCAGGTCTGGGATCTGGCCGATTTCTGCGCCCGTCCGCTTGGCGTGCTGCAATCGGTGTTGCGCGAACTGGGCGCGGGTACGGATGCGGCCACGGATCTGCCGGCGATGCGCCCGGTTGCGGGGATGGGCGACTTTCTGCAAAGACTGCGCAACGCCGGCCTGCGCCCGCAGCTGATGGGCGATTTTCCGATCACCGGGGCGGGCGGCGCAGCAGCAAGGGAACGGAGCGCACCATGACCCAGGGCTTTCGCAGCTTTGTCATCTTTGCCGAAATGCGCACCGGCTCGAATCTGCTCGAGGCGACGTTGAACCGCATCCGCCGCGTCACCTGCTTTGGCGAGGCGTTCAACCCGGTGATGCTGGGCTGGCCCGACAAGACCGAGCTGCGCGGCATCACCATGGCCGAACGCGAGGCCGATCCGATGCGGCTGTTGCGGGCGCTGTTCGACCGGCCCGATCATCTGGCGGGTTTTCGCTACTTTCACGACCACGACCCCCGGGTGCTGGATGCGATTCTGGATGATCGCAGCTGCGCCAAGATCGTGCTGACCCGAAATCCGGTGGACAGCCATGTGTCCACCCAGCTGGCGCGCAGCACCAACCAATGGAAGCTGAACGAGACCGAGGTTCCGCTGGCCGCAACCGTGCGTTTTGATGCCGAAGAGTTTCGCCAGAACCTGCACGCGGTCGAGGAATTCCGGCTGCGGGTGCAGCATCGCCTGCAAAGCAGCGGTCAAACCGCCTTCTGGCTGGGATACGAGGATCTGCGCGATCCTGCGGTGATGACCGGGCTGCTGCACTGGCTGGGACGCACCGATCTGGAACTGGTGCAGCCAGCCAGCGACCAGGTGCCGCAAAACCCCGGCGAACTGGCGGAAAAGGTCGAGAACTTCGACGAGATGCAGGCGGAACTGGCGCGCATGGATCCCTTTGGCCTGCGCCGCATCCCGAATTTCGAGCCGCGCCGCGGCCCGGCGGTGCCGGGTTATCTGGCCTGTGAGGCGGGCCGGGGCCTGGTGTTCATGCCGGTTCGTGGCGCCCCGACGTCGCGGATATCCGACTGGCTGCGGGGGCTGGGGCCGGTGCAGGGCGATTTTCAGCAGAACCTGCTGCGGCAGTGGAAACGCGACCACCCCGGCCACCGCAGCTTTACCGTGCTGCGCCATCCGCTGCTAAGGGCGTGGTCGGCGTTTCAGGGGGTGGTGAACGGGCCGAATGCCCCGCTGCGCCAGCTGCTGCGCGACATCCACCGGGTGCCGCTGCCGCCCGATGCCGAATTGCCGGCAATGCAGCCGGTCGATCAGATGCCGCTGTTCGCGGCATTCCTGGATTTCCTGCGCCGCAATCTGAACGGCCAGACCTCGATTCCCTGCCAGCCCGCCTGGGCCAGCCAGTCGGAAATCCTGGCGGGCTTTGCCCGTTTCGGCGTGCCGGACATGGTGCTGCGCGAAGGCGATCTGGTGCGCGATCTGGGCTGGCTGGCCGCCAGTGCCGGTCTGGACACTCCCGGCGTGCTGCCCGAACCGCGTTCGGTGCCGGAATTTCTGGATGATCCCGGCCTGCGGGCGGCGGCGCGCCGGGCCTATCTGCGCGACTACATCGCCTTCGGCTTCGCGCCCAGCCCGCAGGGCGGCCGCTAACCCTGCGGGGTCATGGCGCCGCGCTGGCGGCTGCGTTCCAGCCCCAGCTGGCGTTCGCGCCAGATGATCAGCATGCCGGCGGTGATGATCAGCGCCGCCCCCGCCAGCATCACCAGCGTCGGTGCCTCGGCAAAGACGAACCAGCCCAGCGCCAGCGACAGCAGCATCGAGACATACTCGAACGGCGCCACCAGCGAGGCATCGGCATGACGATAGGCCGAGGTCAGCAGGATCTGGCCCAGCCCGCCCAGCAGCCCGACGCTGACCAGCAGCGCCGCGGTTCGCGCATCCGGCATCACCCAGCCAAAGGGCAGTGTCAGCAGGCCCAGCAAGGTCGAGGTGATCGAAAACCAGAACACGATGGCCGAGGTGCGTTCCTGCTGCACCAGCTTGCGCACGAAGATCTGCGCCAGCGCCGCGCAGGCCGCGCCGGCCAGCGTCACCACCGCGCCCAGGGTTTCGCGATAGCCCATCTGCGCCCCGGCGGACAGGCGCGGCGACAGCACGATCATCACCCCCGCCAGCCCCAACGCCACCATGCCCAGGCGGAACAGCCGCACGTCCTCGCCCAGGAACATGGCCGCAAAGATCACCGTCAGCAGCGGCGCGGCATAGCCGATGGCCGTGACCTCGGGCAGGGGCAGCAACGCCAGCCCCCAGAAACCCAGCGCCATTGCCGCAGTGCCGACGATGCCGCGATAGAAATGCCCCATCGGCTGGCGGGTGCGCAGCCCGACCGCCAGTTCGCGCCGCCACAGCAGCCAGACCAGAATGACCGGGATCGCGAAGAAGGACCGAAAGAACACCTGCTGGCCCGCCGGCACCCCCGATCCGCCATCAGAAGTGGCCTTGATCAGCGCCGCCATCAGCGTGAACACCAGCACGCTGAGGCATTTCAGCACGATGCCACGAAGCGGGGCAGACTCGGCCCCGGGCGGGGCCGGGGCTGGGGACGGCCCGCTCATGACAGGCGCGCGCAGGCCCAGGCGGCGGCATCGGCCACCGCCGGGTCGGCGTCCGCGCACAGCGCCTGCGCCAGCGGCCGCAGCGGCGCCAGCCCGGAATTGCCGATCGCGTAAAGCACGTTGCGCACCATGCGGTCGCGGCCGATGCGCTTGATCGGGCTGCCGGCGAAACGCGCGCGAAAGCCGGCATCGTCCAGCTGCACCAGTTCGGCCAGGGCCGGTGCTCCATGCGGGCCGTGATAGCGCAACTCGCTGGCGCTGCGGGCGAACTTGTTCCAGGGACAGGCGGCCAGGCAGTCGTCGCAGCCATAGATGCGGTTACCCAGGGCCGGGCGCAGCGCCGGATCGACCGGGCCACGGTGTTCGATGGTCAGATAGGAAATGCAGCGCCGCGCATCCAGTTGATAGGGCGCGGGAAAGGCATCGGTCGGGCAGGCGTCCAGACAGGCGCGGCAGGAACCGCAATGCGACCGTTCTGGCGCGTCGCGCGGCAGGTCCAGCGTGGTGAAGATCGCCCCCAGAAAGAACCAGCTGCCCAGGTCGCGCGACAGCAGGTTGGTATGCTTGCCCTGCCAGCCAAGGCCCGCGGCCTGCGCCAGCGGCTTTTCCATCACCGGGGCGGTATCGACAAAGACCTTGATCTGCGCCCCGGTCAGGCCGACCAGCCAGCCGCCCAGGCGTTTCAGCCGTTTCTTGACCAGGTCGTGGTAATCCTTGCCATGGGCATAGACGCTGACGGCACCGCGATCAGGGCAGGAAAGGACCGCGCGCGGGTCATGGTCGGGGGTGTAAAGCTCGGCCAGCATGATGACCGAACGCGCCTCGGGCCACAGGCTGGCGGGATCGGCGCGCCAGCCCGTCCGCTCGGCCAGCCAGTTCATCTGGCCATGGTAGCCGCGCGCCAGGAACTGCGCCAGACGTGCCGGCAGTTCGGGCAGGGCATCGGGCGCGCAGATACCCATGGCGGCAAAGCCTTCCGCCCGGGCCTGATCCTGCAGCCGGGCGCGGATCTGGTCGGGATCAGAAATCCAGCAAGGCATAATGCGGCGCCGGGTGGATGCCCGGCACATGATCGGCCAGCAGGCTGCGGAAGGCCGGCCGCGACTTGATCTTGGCATACCATTCCTGAACCTCGGCCGAATGGGTCCAGTCCACGTCCGAGATATAGTCCAGGCAGGACAGGTGCGCGGCGGCGGTGAAATCGGCCAGCGTCATGCTGTCGCCCGCCAGCCAGCGGCGCTGTTCCAGCAGGCCGCGCATGTAATCCAGATGATAGCGCACCGCCGACAACCCGGCCTTGACGGTGCGCGAATCGGGGTAACCCAGCCGCATGACCTTTTTCCACACCCGTTCGGTCATTACCGGCCGCGTCACCTCGGCGTTGAACTTGTCGTCGAACCAGGCGCAAAGCCGGCGGGTCTCGTAGCGTTCGATGGCCAGGCGCGGCATCAGCGGCGGCTGCGGCTGGATTTCGTCCAGATATTCGCAGATCGCCTGACTTTCGGCCAGCAACCGCCCGTCCATGCGCAGCACCGGCAGCTTGCCGGCGGGGTTGCGGCGCAGGATTTCGGACCCCGGCTCCCAGAAGCGGTCCTCGACCAGTTCGACCTCGATGCGCTTTTCGGCCAGCACCAGGCGCACCTTGCGGCAGAACGGGGACAGGGCGATATGATAAAGGCGGATCGTGGAATTGGACGAAGTGTTCATCTGGGAAATAACCGGGTCAAACGCGGGCCTTGGCGTTGATACGCCCGCAGGCATGCGGTTTCAACCGCGATGGGGATGCCGGCGGATCAACGCCCAAGCCGCAGGCAGGCATCGCGACCGTCGGCCTGGATCGTCTGGGCACCGCTGACGATGGCCCGGGTGCGGGCCGAGCCGGTCTGCGGATTGCGGCTTTTGGGTGCCGGCAGGATCGAGGCCAGCGCCGCGGCCTGACGCAGACTGAGCCGGTCGGGGGTGGTGTTGTAATAATGGGCGGCGGCGGCATGGACGCCAAAGACGCCGCGCCCGAATTCCGCGACGTTCAGATAGACCTCGGCGATGCGGCGTTTGGACCACAACGCCTCGAGCATCGGGGTATAAAGTGTTTCCATCAGCTTGCGCGGCCAACTTCGGCCCTGCCACAGGAACACGTTCTTGGCCGTCTGCTGGGTGATGGTCGAGGCGCCCCGGGACGAGCCTGACGCGATGACCTTGCGGATCTCGGTCATGTCGAACCCCCAGTGCCGGCAGAAATTGGCATCCTCGGCGGCGACGACGGCGCGCACAAGATGGGGCGACATCTCGTCAAGATCGACCCATTTGCGCGCCGGCCGGTCAGGGTATTGCCACTGCCCCTCCAGGATCGTCCAGGTCGTCGGCGGGTTGATGAAGGACAGCAGGAACACGATCACGAACATCAGCGCCAGCAGCCTGACGGCCAGCCAGCGCAACCACTCGACAGCCCGCCGGACCACCCGCGCGGCAATCCCGCGGCGGGCGGGGCGGCTGGAGGGGTCGGGCAGGTCGGTGCTGGACGGCATGGATGCGTCCTGTCACGTCCCGCCCTGCCGCGTCAAGCGCCAGATGACCCACGGAAATCCGGGTCTGCTAAGGCGATTACGCCCCCGACGTTCCGCTGCTGCCGCTGGCCGGTGCGGCGCTGCCGGTTGGCGGCACGACGCTGGGCGCAACGGCCGCATCTGCCTGCGGCATGCCAAGGGCCGAGCCCAGCTTGCCGCCGGCAAAGGCGTCGCGCAGGCGCTGTTCCTCGGCCTCGGGCAGCGAGGATTGCAGCACTCGACCCTTCATGTGATAGTTTTCCAGTCGCGCCAGCACCTTGTCGGCGGTCATCTTGCGCACCAGGATGAACACGGCCGAGCCACCGGGCGGAATCGAATTGCCCAGTTCGCGCATGAAATCGTCGTTGATGCCCACGTCGCTCAGCCGGCCGGCAATGGCGCCCGAGGCCGCGCCCACCGCCGCCCCCAGCAGCGGGTTCAGGAACAGCAGCCCCACCAGAGTGCCCCAGAAACCGCCACCCAGCGCGCCCGCCGCCGTCAGGTTCACCGCCTGGTGCAGCTGGATATCGTCGGCGCTGGGGCGGGTGACGACGACCGCATCCTCAAGCTCGATCAGATATTCCTTCTGCATCTTGACCAGTTCGGTGCGCAGTTCGAAGCCGCTGGCCTCGTCGTTGAAGGCAATTACAAGCAAATCCGACATGACAGGAGCCTTTTTACAGGGAACGCCGCTCAACGCCGATCTGCGTGCGCGGTTCCGTCATATGCTCACCCACGCGGCTTGCTGCGTCAACACGAAGCCGCGTTCAGTCTGCGCCTTGACGCGGCCGTCGGGTCGGGCCAAATCTGGAAGCGGTCGGGGCCTGTAGCTCAACGGTCAGAGCAGGGCGCTCATAACGCCTTGGTTGGGGGTTCGAATCCCTCCGGGCCTACCAAAAATTCGTCCCTATGCGTCCCGGATTGAAGGTAATCCACTTAAAAACAGTGGCTTACCTCATTCTGCGTCCCCATGCCGCCCGATGCGTCCCCATGCGTCCCGTCTTTTGTTGGTATGAATTGTTGGTATGATGCCCGCGATACCAACAAACGGAGTCGCAGCCATGCCCTTGACCGATGCCCAATGCCGCGCCGTCAAGCCTGCCGCGAAGGTTCAGAAGCTGTCGGACGGGCGCGGACTCTTCCTGCAAGTGACGCCAAGCGGCTCAAAACTGTGGCGCATGAACTATCGCTGGCAGGCGAAACAGCGCACCGCTGCCTTCGGATCGTATCCCGATGTTTCCCTTGCGACTGCCCGCCTGAAAGCCGCCGAACTCAAGGACAAGCTGGCAGCGGGGATAGACCCGGCCGCGAAGAAAGGCACGGCGACAGGCACTGCGCCCATGAAGCCCTTCAAGGACGCCGCGCGGGAATGGTTCAACGCGCGGGAAGCCCAATGGGTCAGCGGCTATGCAGCGCGCATCTGGTCGCGCCTTGACGCGGACGTGTTCCCCAAGATCGGCACCAAGGACGTGGCAGCGATCACCCCTGCCGAAGTCTTGGCCCTGTTGCGCGACGTCGAAAACCGCAACGCCCTCGAAATGGCAAAACGGCTGCGCCAGACCATGAGCGCGATCTTTCGCTTTTCCGTGGCGAACGGCTGGGCTTCCTCTGACCCTGCCGCGCCCCTTGCAGGTGCGATGAAGTCTGCACCCCGGCAACAGCACCGGGCAGCCTTGAAGGAAGATCAACTGCCCGACTTCCTCAAGGCGCTGCAAACCTACAGCGGGGACCGGGCAACCGCGCTGGGCTTGAAGATCATTGCGCACACCTTTGTTCGCACCGCAGAACTGCGGCTGGCAACATGGGATGAACTGGACGGGGACACATGGCGCATCGCCGCTGAAAAGATGAAGATGCGCAAGGAACACATCGTGCCCCTGTCCCCGCAAGTGCAGGCCATGTTCGTGGAACTCAAGGACTTGGCAGGCGGTTCGCAATGGGTCTTGCCAGGCCAGTCCGGGCACAAGCCGGTTTCCGAAAATACGCTGATCTATGGGCTTTACCGGCTGGGCTACCACTCCCGCGCATCGGTTCACGGATTTCGCAGCACCGCGTCAACCATCCTGAACGAATCGGGCCTGTGGCGGGCCGATGCGATCGAGCGGCAGCTTGCGCACGTCCCCGCGAATGAGGTTCGCAGCGCCTATAACGCGGCACTCTACCTTGAGGAACGGCGGCGCATGATGTGCTGGTATTCTGACCTTCTGGACAAGAAGGAAAGTCAATCGGTGAATAAATCAGAAACCGATTTAACGGATTTGCTTGGCGGCTAAGGGCGCGTCAGCGAATTCATTCAAGGGGCCGCACAGTAAAAAGTGCGGCCCTTTCTATTTTATCACAGTCGACTCAATAAAACGCCCCGTGGTAATATCCAACTCGGAGAATGAAATGCGAAAGCCCGCGACTGGACACCGCGGGCCTTCAATAGAAAAGGAAGCGAAGCTTTGAAGCACCCTGAGATTACCATCGGCGCGGCCGAATTTCAACCCCCTACCGTTTTTATAGATACCGATCTTTCGGATTTGCTTTGCGTCCCAGAGGGGCCGAATACGTCCCCATGCGTCCCAATGGATCAAATCAACTGCGACCTGATTGGCGCGGGCGCATCGCTGCATTGGCTTCACATCAAGGCGAAGAACCCGGTCGACGCGCGCTGGTCCGAACTGCCGAACCGCAGCGAATCAGACCTGCGCCGCAGCTACCGGCGAGGGCAGAATATCGGCATTCGCCTTGGGCAGCCGTCACAGATCGGCGGGGACTTCCTGCACTTGGTCGACCTTGACATTCGGGACGCCAGGAAGGCCAGGGAAGCATGGACGGCGCTTCTGGCCCTGTGGCCTGCCGCCAGGGGCTTCCCTTCTGTGGTGAGTGGCAGCGGCGGGGAGTCGCGGCACCTTTACTTCCTGTCACCTGTGGCGATGCGCAAACGAAAGCTGGCCCGTTCGGACGGATTCACGATGGTCTTTGACCCTGCCAAAGGCCGCGATGTGAAGAAATTCGATTGGGAAATTGACCTTCTGGGCACCGGCTCACAAGCCGTTCTGCCGCCGTCGCTTCACCCTGTAACAGGGCAGCCCTACCGCTGGGAACGCCCCTTGGAATTGGGCTTCCCCCTTGCCATGCAGATTGCCCCGGAGTCACTGGCACGGTTCGGCGCGTGGCAGCAACATGACGGCAGCGGGGAACCAGTCGCGCCTCTTGACGCGGTGAATCAGGAACACTTGGCGCGACTCTTTGAAGCCCTGAACGTGGATGACCGCGACGATTGGAAGGATGTGGGCATGGCCCTGCATCACCAATTCGCAGGATCGAAAGAGGGATATTCGATTTGGAACGATTGGGCAAAGGCATCATCCAAACACGACGAAAGGGACTCGCGGGACGTTTGGAAATCGTTCAAGGCTGACAAGCAGAACGCCAAGGGTTTGCGTCAGATGTTCCGTGAAATTGGAATTGAAGGATATGAGCGCCACTGGCAGGTCTACGTTTCGGATGATGATTTTGACGATCTTCCTGCACTTCCTGCGGAAGCGAAACAAGCGAGGATCGGAATAATCACAGGCAAGAACGGCGAAATGAAACCGACGCTGCACAATGCCATTCTGATTTTGCGCAAGGTGAACCGAGACCAAGGCTATTCGATCCGCAAGAACGAGATGACCGGGCAAGACGAATGGCGCGCCGGGCCGATCAATGACGCCGATTTGGGATTGATCCGCGTGGCGATTGAACAGGCCGGAATGCACAACGTAGGGGCAGACCTGACCGCGGGCGCGGCTCGGGCCGTTGCCGAGTTGAACCGCTATCACCCGGTCCGGGATTGGCTGGAGTCGCTGCACCATGACGGCAAGCCGCGCCTCGATACTTGGCTGACCCGCTACCTTGGCGTCGACGCATCCACCTATTCCCTTGCCGTGGGGCGCGCCTTCCTGGTCGCAATGGTGGCGCGCGTCATGCGGCCGGGCTGCAAGCACGATCATGTTCTGGTGCTGGGCGGGGCGCAGGGCATCGGCAAGTCAACCGCCTGCCGCATTCTGGGCGGTGACTGGTCAGGTGACAACATGCCCTCGATCCGCGATGGGGCGCGGGAAGCCGGGCTATACCTTCGCGGGCATTGGGTGGTGGAACTGGCCGAACTCGCCCCGTCGCGTAAGGCGGAACAGGAAGATTTGAAGGCCTTCCTGACACGCGCCGCAGATGAAATCCGCGCCCCATATGCGCGCCGGGCAGACATTGTTCCTCGCCAGTGCGTTTTCGTTGGGACCACGAATGAAACCGCCTTTCTGCGGGATGCCAGCGGCGGGCGGCGCTACTGGCCCGTGACTTGTGGGGCGCGGATTGACACCGAAGGACTTGCGGCAGATCGGGAACAGCTTTTCGCTGAGGCAGCCGCAGCCTTCCGGGCCGGAGAAGCCTGGCACCTGCCGCCCGAACTGGAACAGTTGGCCAAGATTGAACAGGAAGCCGTCCGCGAAGAACACCCTTGGGATGAGCCTATACGGCGTATCCTGGACGACTTGACCGAAGGCGACGGCTTTGACCGGCAGCCGAAGGACAGCGTGACGGTTGCCGAGGTGCTGACGCTTCTGCGCATCCCGACTGAAAAGCAGAACGGCACAAATGCAAAGCAGGTTGCGGGCACCTTGAGAATGCTGGGCTGGAAATCCAAGCATACCGGTCGCGGCAACCGTTGGGTGCGGCCGTGATGCGGCAGGTTCCACCATCGCCTGCAACCGATCATCGCTTTTGCCGGGTCATCGGTTGCAGCGCGTTTGCCCTTTGTAAAGGTGAACCGAGTGAACCCGGCGTGAACGCAGCGAATGGCGCTTGGGTTCAGCATTTTCATGCTTTTTTCCAGTGCCTTGCGCCGGGAGCGAACCCAGTGAACCCATATGGCTCTACCAAAACCCTTGGTGATGGAACGGCAGCGGTGGGGCCGGAGGGGTGGGCTGTGCGTCCCGGGCGGCAATATATAAAACGGGGGTTCAACAGGTTCACTGGGTTCACCATCGGGCGCAATCACGCCACCCGCACAGCGGAGTAACGCACCATGACCTTCATCGAATACCTGCGCATGCCCCAGTCCTGGGAACCCGAATTCGCATCTTTCGTGAAGGACGCGCTGGGCGACCGCAACATGCTCGACATTCGCGCCTGGGTTGATCTGCGCGCCTATCTGAAACGGAAAGGCGACCGAGACGCCATGATTGCCGCGCGCTTTGTCTGGGGCTGCTACCAAGCCGCGCGGGATGATGAACCCCTGGTGTAACTTGACGATCTGGCACAACCTCCAGATGATCGGCCATACCCACTTAAGGACCCGGTTTGAATTACCATTACACCCTGTTCATTGACGAGGCGGGCGACGACAAGGTTGAACGCCTGAAACCCGGAACCCCGGATGGAAACTCGGAATGGCTGTGCCTGGGCGGCTATCTCGTCCGGGCCGAGGCTGAATCCGATCTGGACCGGCGCAGGGATGAAATCCTGCGCGCCATCTGGCAGAAGCCGGGCGGCGTGCTGCATTTCCGCAACCTCAAACCCGCAAGCCAAGCGCTGGCTACGCAGACGCTGGCCAGCAAGGGCAATCCCGCGCGGGGCTTTGTCGTCTGTTCGCTCAAGCAGACCATGTTGAACCACCACAACCCCCGCGCGGCGGCGGCATCGGGCAATCCGCGCGACTATCTTTACAACTGGGTTGTGCGGCTTCTGCTGGAACGAGTGACCCATTGCGTCGCCCATCACGCCCAGCGCCACGGGATCGAAAGCCCCGCCCTGCGCATCGTCATGGCCAGCCGCAGGGGGCATCATTTCGGGCGGTTCAAGGCTTATATCCAGCAAAAGATCAATCAGGCCACGGCGGGCACCACTTATCTCGATACGCGCGACATCGATCAGGCCGTGCTGCGCTACAGCCTGATCGAGCGCGCCCCGGCGTCAGGCCTTGCCGGGTTGCAACTGGCCGATGTGCTGGTCAGCGCGTTCTTCCAGTCGATCGAGCAAGCTTCGCCCCACCATGCCGACAAGGTGGCGCTGCACCTGCGCCCGCTCATGGCCGAGCGCAGGACGACGAGTGGACGCCAGACACGGCGGGATGGCGAGGGGGTGACGTTCTTTCCCCCCTTGCAGGCGGTGCATCTGCTGACGCCTGCTCAGACCGTATTCTTTGAACGTTTCGGCTATGACATGGGCTGGCTGAAATCCCGCAAGGCTCAGAAAAACAAGCAGGCCTTCACCCAAGCCCAGCGCATGTGGTCGCATGAGGCGTGAAAGAGTTTCAGCTTGCAAGTCGATAGGGGGAAGTGGTCTAACGGTTGAAAAAGTTACGGCAGAAGCAGGCATGAGCCGCGAACATATTGATCGAATTCTTTCGCAATTTCGGGACCTTTCCAGCGACGAGCGCGGCAAGGGCAGGCTGTTCGAACGCCTGATCGCAAATTACCTGGTCCGGGACCCGCAGTATTCCGACCTACTGGAACATGTCTGGCTTTGGGAAGAATGGCAGGACCGCTGGGGCGCTGACGTTGGCATTGACCTTGTGGCCCGCGAGAAGGCTACGGGCGACTATTGGGCGATCCAGTGCAAGTTCTTTGACCCGAATCACACGATTCAGAAACCCGATATAGATTCCTTCCTGTCGGCATCGGGCAAGCAGTTCGCCACCAATGACGGCAGCAAGCTGTTCGCGCGCCGCATCGTCGTGTCGACCACCGACAAATGGAACCGGAACGCCGAAAGCGCCATCGAAGGGCAGACCATCCCCGTTTCGCGGATCAGCCTGTCCGACCTTGCCGAAAGCCCGATTGACTGGACGGAATTCAGCCTTACCCGGCCTGACCTGATCCGCCTGCGCCCCAAGAAAACCCCTCTGCCGCATCAGGATGAAGCCATTGCCGCCGTGCTGGAAGGCATGCAAACGGTGGACCGGGGCAAGCTGATCATGGCTTGCGGCACAGGCAAGACCTTCACGTCCCTGCGGCTTGCCGAAACCATCGTGCCCGAGGGCGGGCGTGTCCTGTTCCTTGCCCCGTCCATTTCGCTGGTGGCGCAGACGCTGCGGGAATGGACGGCACAGGCGCATGACCCGATCCATGCCTTCGTGGTGTGTTCCGACAGCAAGGTGGGCCGCGACGAGGAAGACCTTCGCACCCATGACCTTG
Source organism: Paracoccus sp. SMMA_5_TC (assembly GCF_009696685.2). NCBI lineage: Bacteria > Pseudomonadati > Pseudomonadota > Alphaproteobacteria > Rhodobacterales > Paracoccaceae > Paracoccus > Paracoccus sp. SMMA_5_TC. The sequence continues at coordinate 687,473 of NZ_CP102355.1, read as the reverse complement.
CATATCCGGCCACAACCGACGCGCGCAAGCTGGCATCGGCGGCACAGGCACTGACCCATGGGCGGCGCGTTGTCGTGTTCTCGACCTACCAATCCATCCAAGTTGTCGCAGACGCCCAGCGCGCTGGGCTGGGCGATTTCGATCTGATCATCTGCGACGAGGCGCACCGGACCACCGGCCTGACCCTGCCGGGCGAAGACCCGTCCGACTTCGTGAAAGTCCACAGCAACGGCGTGGTGCGGGGGGCAAAGCGCCTCTACATGACAGCCACGCCCCGCATCTATGCCGACGCATCAAAGACCAAGGCCGATCAGAACGAAGCCGTCCTGTTCTCGATGGACGATCCCGACACCTTCGGCCCGGAATTCTACCGGCTGGGCTTTGGCAAGGCCGTCGAACGTGACCTGCTGTCGGAATACAAGGTGCTGATCGTCGCCGTCGAACAGGACAAGATGGGCGACGTGGCCAACCGCTACAACCGCGCCTATCGGCTGGACGACAAGAAAGCTATCGACATCAACTTCGCCACCAAGATCGTTGGAAGCTGGAAGGGCCTGTCGAAAAAGGGCCTTGTCCTGGTGGACGAGGACGGCGAACAGGAAGCCCTGACCGAAGACACCGAACCGATGCGCCGCGCGGTGGCCTTTTCGCGGTCCATCAAGGCATCGCAACAGATCACCGAGGTGTTCGGCAAGCTGGCCGAACTCTATGCCGAAAGCTATCAGCCCGAAGACGTTCCCGGCATGGTGGATTGCCACCTGCAACACGTCGACGGCACGATGAATGCCCTGCAACGGTCTTCGGCGCTGGACTGGCTGAAAGATAACCCCGGTTCGGGCAAATGCCGCATCCTTTCGAACGCGCGCTGCCTGTCCGAAGGCATTGACGTGCCCGCGCTGGACTCCGTGGTGTTTTTCGACACGAGAGAATCCATCGTCGACATCGTGCAGTCGGTCGGCCGCGTCATGCGCAAGGCGGCGGGCAAGAAATACGGCTACATCATCCTGCCCGTCTGCATGCCGTCCAAGAATGTGGCCGACTACAACGGCTATATCGAAAGCGATCCGCAGTTCCGCAGCATCTGGAAGGTGATCAAGGCCCTTCGCGCCCATGACGACAGCCTGGTCGACGAGGCCGAATTCCGCCGCAAGATCAAGGTTGTCTCGGGCGGCGAAGAGACCGGCGAGGGCGAAGGCGGCGGCAGCGATACCCTGCCGCTCGATTTCCCGGCGCTGCCAATCGACGCCATAAGCGAAGCCGTCTATGCCGCCATCCCGAAGAAACTGGGCGACCGCGAATATTGGAGCGAATGGGCCAAGTCCATCGGCACCGTGGCCGAACGCCTGATTGCCCGCATCAAGGCGATGATCTCGGGCAGCCCCGAGGTGGCCGATGAATTCGCCCGCTTCGTCAAAGGCCTGCAAGACACGTTGAACCCTGCCGTCACATCCGACGATGCGGTGGAAATGCTGGCACAGCACATCCTGACCATGCCCGTCTTTCAGGCCCTGTTCGCGGGCACCGATTTCCCGGCCCACAACGCCGTGGGCCGCGCGTTGGAAGCCATCGTTCAGAAGCTTGATGCCGGATCGGTGGACAGCGAGACCGAGGGCCTGCAACGGTTCTACGACAACGTGCGCGAGCGCATCAGCCTGGCGAAAAGCGACAAGTCCAAACAGGACATCATCCGCAACCTCTACGACACGTTCTTCAACAATGCCTTCCCCCGCATGGCGGAACGGCTTGGCATCGTCTACACGCCCGTTCCCGTGGTGGATTTTATCCTGCGCAGCGCCGATGTCGCCTTGCGCCGCCACTTCGGCCAAAGCCTGTCCAGCGACGGGGTGCAAATCCTTGATCCCTTCACAGGCACCGGCACCTTCCTGGTGCGGCTGATCCAGTCAGGGCTGATCACCCCCGAGGCGCTGGAACGCAAATACGGCGGCGAATTGCATGCCAACGAACTGGTGCTGCTGGCCTATTACATCGCCACGGTGAACATCGAGACCGCCTATCACGGCGCGACGGGCAGCTATCGCCCGTTTGACGGGATGATCCTGGTCGACACCTTCCAGATGACCGAAGACGGCGATCTGGTGGACCGCGTGGTGCTGCCCGAAAACAACGAACGCGCCGAACGGCAACTTGCCCATCCCATTCAGGTGATCGTCGGCAACCCGCCCTATTCGGCGCAGCAAGACAGCGAGAATGACAATAACAAGAATCTGGCCTATCCCACGCTCGATGGGCGCATCCGGGCCACCTATGCCGAACGGTCGAACGCCAAGCTGCTGAAAAACCTGTATGACAGCTATATCCGTGCCATCCGCTGGGCATCCGACCGCATCGCGGATCGCGGCATCGTTGCCTATGTGACCAACGGATCGTTCCTGGAGGCGAACAATATGGACGGGCTGCGCCTGTCTTTGGCCAGTGAATTCAGCCACCTCTACATCTTCAACCTGCGGGGCAATCAGCGCACTTCGGGCGAGGAGTCGCGGCGCGAAGGTGGCAAGATTTTCGGTTCCGGGTCCCGCACCCCCGTTGCCATCACACTGATGGTGAAAGACCCGGCCCACGAAGGCCCCTGCCAACTGCATTACCACGACATCGGGGATTACCTGAGCCGCGAGGAAAAGCTGACGATCATTGACGACTTCGCCAGCATCGACCGGATGCCCTGGCAACGCCTGCGCCCGAATGCGGAAGGCGACTGGATCAACCAACGCGATCCGGCCTTTGATGCGTTTGTGCCGCTGGGCGACAAGGAAGGCACCGAAGGCGGCGCGATTTTCGATACCTATTCGCAGGGCGTTCTGACCTCGCGCGATGCTTGGGCTTACAATTCGGGCCGCGAGGTTCTGGCGGCGAACATGAGCCGCATGATCGAAACCTATGAGGCCGAACGGGGCCGCTATGCCCGCACCTGCGCCGGGCTGCAAAAGGACGAATGGCCGCCGGTGGAAAAGGTCGTCGACACCGACCCGCGCAACATCAGTTGGTCACGCGCCTTGAAGGCCGACGTGACACGGAACAAAGCCTATGCCTTTGACGATAGTGCACTTGTGCAGGGGGCCTACCGTCCGTTTCAGCGCCAATGGCTTTATTTCGACCGTCGAATGAACGAAATGGTCTACCAACAGCCCCGTCTGTTCCCGACGCCACGGCATCAGAACCTTGTGATCTGCGCAGCCGGGAGTGGAGCAAACAAGGCATTCTCTGCCTTTGTGACCGCCAGCGTTCCCGACTACGAACTTGTGTCCAAGGGCCAAGGCTTCCCGCTGTACTGGTATGATTACCCCGATGAGACGCGCGGCAGACGGCAGGGTGAGATGTTTGCGAACGGTGCGACCGCCGACGCCGAAGGCTATATCCGCCGCGATGCGATTTCCGATTGGGCGCTGGGCGAGTTCCGCCGCCGTTACGCGGACGACGCCATCAGCAAGGAAGACATCTTCTGGTATGTCTACGGCATCCTGCATTCCCCTGAATACAAGGATCGCTTCGCCTCCGACTTGAAAAAGATGGTCCCCCGCATCCCCTATGCCGCCGATTTCCGTGCCTTCAGCAATGCGGGCCGCGAACTGGGCCGGTGGCATCTGGGCTATGAGACGGTGGAGCCTTACCCGTTGACCGAAGATTACAGCCGTCTGGTGATGGAAGCCGCCGACTGGCGCGTTCACAAGATGGTCTTCGGCAAGCGCGGCGGTGAAAAGGACCGCTCGGTCATCGTCTTCAACCCCCACGTCACCCTGCGCGGCATCCCGCTGGAAGCCTACGACTATGTGGTGAACGGCAAATCCGCGCTGGAATGGGTGATGGAACGCTATGCCGTGACCATCCACAAGGAAAGCGGCATCAGGAATGACCCGAACGACTGGTCCGAAGACCCGCGCTATATCGTGGACCTGGTAAAGCGGATTGTGCGCGTCAGCCTCGAAACCGTGCGCATCGTGGCATCCCTTCCGCCGCTGAACGAACAGCCGTGAATGACTGGGGCCGGAGAACGAAATGAAAATCGCAAACCCATTGAACCCGGTGCAGGTCGAATTCAACGAACTTTGTGACAAAGGCGGCGGCGCGGGTGGAGGCCCAGCGCGAACCAAGGTGCAGGAATTGTTGCACCAAGGCAGCAAGAAACTGAATGCGTTGGCCTACGACGAGATTTCGCAACACTTGAAGACGTTTTCGTCAGCAAACCCTTGGCACGTCTGCTTTGCCGTGGGCTTGGGCTGGGGGCATCTTGCGAAGATCGACGAAAACTTCACGGCGGCCGCTATCGAAGTGCTGACCGACCTGGACCCGGCAGCCCTGAGCGTTGCAAAGACGTTCCATATGGAGCGTGGCCCGTCCCCGATCGAACATTCGCTTCGGGGCGGATACCTGATGTTTCAGCGGGTGAAGCTGCCCGCGACGTTGCCCGATGACTTGAAGATGATTGGCCGTGCGCAGGAACGGTGGCTTTCGCCTCTCGTGTCGCCTTCAATGGACCGGCCCAAGTATATCGGCAGTTGGAACGCGACCGCGATGTTCATGGTGGCCCTGTTTTCCAAACCCGCGCTGGCTGCGACCTTGACCAATCGGGAAGTCATGCTGCCGCCGGGTGGCCCGATCTTCAACGGCCTGAAAATCCTGCACAAAGCCAAGATTCTCAAGACTCCGCCGTCCGGCAACGAACTGGACGATGAAGCCTTCGAACCCGGCTCGATCTACGAGAACAATGCCCTGATGGCCGAACTTCTCCAAGGCAGGCAAGGATGGAGCATGATCGACGTTCACTCGGGCCTTTACATGCTGGGAACCAGATACCCGCAATCAAAGGACTGGGCATAAACTGCACATAAGGGGATGCCCGCGCGCTGGGCGATCAGTCGTCTTTCGTCCAGCCAGCCTGCCCGTCGCAGAATTCGCAGCCCGAGTGGTAGCTGAATTCCAGATCGCCACCCCCGATCTGCCGTTCGTTGCACCATCCGCACTGGGGGGCCGATTCATCGGTGGACAGGCATTCAGTGCAAATGAACGTGTCGTGGTGCTGGACCACCCTTCCCATACTGGAACACATCGCGCAGTTGACCTGCGGTTCATAGTCAGACGGATCGGAATACTCGGTGTCCAGCGCGTCAGAAAGTTCGCCTGCCGTCACTTTGTGCCCGCAGGTCTCGCACGTCCTATCCGAACCGTGGTCGGCCTTGATATGCAGCGTCGTGCCGCAGTCGGCCGGACAGGGGATTTCAAGGTAAGCCTCACCCAATCCGCAGAGCCGACAGTGCTTCTCAAAGAAAATGTCCGACAGTTCCGTGACGGCTGAGGCCTCATAGCCGCAACCTGAACATGCCGCGAACTTGGCCCCGGCTTTCTTTGCCGCGTCAATCTCGGGTTTCAGGCGATCAAAGGCAACGCTCAGAAAGGCCCGATTTTGCTTCATCCGCCAGCGGATGGTAGCGATCCTGGTATCGAATTCCTCGAACTGATCGGCCCATTCGGACAGAAGGCGTTCCAGATAATACCAACTAAGGCATTGCTCTTTAACGATTCCTTCGATCATGGCCTGACCCGCTTTCGCCGTGCCTGCCTCGTGAAAGAAGTGGATCATCTGGTTTCGGTGGGCTGCGATCCTTGCGAACTGGGCAACCGCATCCTTCGGGATATTCTCGCCGCATGCGCCGTTCAGACGCCTGATTGCATCGGCTTGGGTGACGGTCTTGCATTCACCAGACAGGAAGTTGTCCAGCGTCACGTCAGAGGCGCGTTCCGCCACCAGAGTCCAATGCTCACGCATCAGACGGGCTTTCAGAAGCAATTCGACGGCTGTTGCGAAGTGGATCACTGAATACTTGGGGCGATCCTTGATTTCGTCGACCGACTTTTCAAGAAAGTCGAACGCGCTTTCGGAGAAGTTGCGCAAGGCGGCGTTCAGCTTTTTCTTTGTCATGCCCTACACCTGTCCGAACGGGAAACTGCCTCGCGGTGTTCAACTTGCTAATGCGCGAGTATCAACTTGGCAACGTCGCATGCCGGTTGTCACGCAACCCCAACTCCTCGCCGCGTGTCAGCCTCGCAGAGTGATCCTGTGCGATCATCGCCCCTTTCCCATCTTGGCTTTGGGTCCTTCCTGGGGTGGGGGTGTGCCGGGCGGGGACGCCGACCCGCGAAGATCGCGCGTTTTCAATTTTCGGGCAGCAAGATTGGCCCCAGTATTGCAGAAATTCTGCACAGGCTGACAAGTCGCGGTTCAGGGCACCCGCAGGGGGGCACATGGAAAGGGACCCATGATCGGTCACAGCACATCGCCGCGCCAAATGGTGTCTGTTCAATCTTCCTTTCCATATGTGGGCATCGGAGCGCGACAGACGACGGCCCCTAAAGGGTGCTGTCGTGTCGGTCGCATGGTCCTCCGCCTTGCAGTGGCAACTGGTGCGCTTTGTCGCGCGCCGTCGCAATCTGTCGCCATCCTGTCCCTGCCTTCTGTGATCAGCTTGGATGGTCTTTGGCGACGGCACCGGCTTCTGATGTGAGTCGCGCGATACCAACACGGCGATTATGTGTTGGTATCGCAACACTCGGACGAACCCGGTAAAAATCGCAGATTTTGTTGGTATTTTTGTTGGTATCCGGCACTTTTGCGAGTTGAATCAAGGGGCTGCGGAATCCTCCGGGCCTACCAACGCATCTCGCGACATCTGCGGCTGCGCCGCAATCCGGACAGGGCGCAAAAGCGGTTGCTGCGACCGGTTGGACGGTCGGGCGCGGTCAGGCCAGTGATGGGCCCGCAGGCCATGGGCGGCATCTGCATCGGACCAGTGGCAGCCAAGGTGTGCTGGCACCTTCGGGCGCGGGCTATGCGGCCGATCCCGCACAAGGTCGGTGGGCCGTCGCCATGACGTCGTGTTGCGCAGGAATAAGGAAATGGAGGCGGGTACCGGAATCGAACCGGTCTTCACGGATTTGCAATCCGGAAACAAACCAACAGAATCAAGCCACTGAAAGGAAAACCGCCTCGGAACAACCGCGGTCCATACAGTGAAACGTGAAAACCGTGACACGCTGCATGCCGCGGAGGGCGGCGACATGGCCGGCGGCGGCTGGGGCGACGATTTCGTCTTCGGCGGCGGCGGGAGCGACACGCTGATGGGCGGCCTGTGCCACGACACCGTGCGGGACGGCGGCGGCAACGTTACGCTTTACCTCGGCATGGGCGACGACTGAAGCTATGGCGGCCGCGCAGGTGGTGCAGACCTTCGGCCGGATCACTCCGGCAGGCGATGCGGTGCTGGCCTTTGCCGCCGCGGGCACCACGGTGGTGGTGGTCGGCGCCGGCAGCCTCGAGGGGCTCGCCGACCACATCCTGATCCTGTAGGGCGGGGTCAGGCCCAGCCGAACAGCGCGTCGGTTTCGGTGTCGGTCATCCCCGTTGCGGCCTGCACGGCCAGGATCAGCGGCGACAGGCGCGGGATGGTGACGGCGCCGGCCCAGCGGATGCGCGCCTCGGCCTGCGCGGGGGCGGGCATGGCGGCGACCACCGCCTCGAACTCGGGCGGGATGCCGCCGCCGGCGGCGGCGATGGCGCTGGCCGGGGCGATCAGCCCCGCGCCGGCCATGGCCAGCACCAGATCGAGCCTGGTCACCTCGCGCGCCGCGCGCCAGGCGATGCGGTCCTGTTCGGCCAGGGCCTCGGCGGTCTGCATCTGTGCCCAGTCGATGAGGCCGGGGGCGCCGGGGCCCGTCGCGCCGGGGTGGCCGGGCAGATCGACCGGCCCTTGCGGTGCCGGGTCCAGCGCGGCGGGAAAGCGCACCGCCTCGGGGGCATCCAGCCCGTGCGGCAAGGCCAGCACCACCTGCAGCACGCCGCCTTGCCGGGTGACGGGCGCCATCAGCCCCAGGCCGTCGCAGGCGCCGGGCGGCAACCGCGCGCCTTCGGGCAAGGGCGACAGATCCCAGGCGGTGCCGTTCACGCTCAGCACCTCGTCCTGGCGGTGAACCGACAGCACGGCTTCGGAACGGATGGGGGTCAGTTCGATGCGCATGGATGTATTCCTCAGAACCAGCGACCGACGGCATGCAGGTGAACGGTATCGGCGCGGCGCGCGTCGGTCTTGTCGCGGGCGCTGAAGCTGCACGAGGCGGTGCCGGGGGCCGCATCGAGGCAGACCGCCGACAACACCCCCGCCACCGCCGTGCCGCACACGATGGGTGCTTGGGAAAAAGCGGCCGGAAAGGTCCAGGTGGTGGCGGCGGCCGCGCTGGCGGTCATGCTGCGCCAGCATTCCTGCGTGCCGCAGGCCAGGCGGCGGTAGCGGCCGTTGGCGTTGGTGCCGGTTTCGACCAGCGCCCCGGTGGGGGCCCCGCCCGACTGGCTGACGGTGCCCACCGCGTTGCCGGTGCCATAGGCGGTTTGCCAGGCGCCCCAGGTGCCGCCCTGGCTGGTGCGCCACGCCAGCCGCCCCACGCCCGTATTGCTGCGCTGGATCGCGATCTGCTGCGGCGCGCGCATGCCCGCGCCGATGGCATGGACGACAATCACCGCGCCCTGGTTGAACCCCGGCCCGGTGCCGCTGGTGCCCCCCGTCATGTTGAACAGGTAGAGCCCCGCCGGGGTCAGGATATCGTCGAGGTCGGCAATCAACGGAGCATAGTTCGCCCCCAGCCCGAAGGCCCCGGTGACGCCCACCAGCGCCAGCAACCGGCCGGAGGTGGCATCGGTCGAGTTCTGGATCACCGCCGAGCCGCTCAGCAGGCCGGTCACCGCCAGGCCGTTGCCCACCTGCACCTGCCCGCTGGCCGCGCCGATCGTCAGCGCGTTGTGCCAGGTGCTGCCGTCGGGGCTGACCTTGAAGGCCAGGTCGTCGCTGCCGGTGGTGCCCAGTTCGGCCCGCCCCGACCAGCCGGTCTGGAACAGCAGGCTGGCGGTTTCCGCCGCGCCGGCCTTGTTGATCTTCAGCTGGTGCCCGGCGCCGGCATGGGTCAGCAGCGTGGCCGGGCTGGCCACCGCCAGCCGGTTGGTGGCATCCGCTGCGGTTCCGCCGACGCTCAACTGCTCGGCTGCAAGCGGCAGCGCCCCAGGGCCTACCCAAACCCCGCCGTCAAAGGTTACAATCAAATTCTCGTCTTCGACCCACGCCCGCCACCCGGTCCGTGGCGGCAGGCGCAGCCACGCGCCGTCTGTCCAGACCGCAACGTTCAGGTCCCAGCCCGCCCAATCGCCAGACGCGCCCGACGCGACGATGTAGCGGTCTCCATCGGCCGGAGAACCGGGTGGCGCGACCAGGTCGCGGTCGAGAACCGAGAGATGAACGAGCCCGTCGAGGATCCGCAGCGCCTCGTTGTGGGTGACGTGCTTCTGCGCCTGCGCGGCCATGAGGTACGGCAGGCCCAAATGGGTGCTGGCTTCAGACATGGAATAGCCTCAGAACGTGAGGGTGACTATTTTTGACGCCCCCCGCCCCACAAAGGCGGAGAGCTGGTAGATGCGGATGTCGAGCGTGTCGCCGGGGGCGAGCGGCGCGCCCCAGTCTGCGGTCTGCTGAGCGGCGGTGTAGAAAACGGAAGTCGTGCCGCTGGTCAGCACCCGCTTCACGGCGACACCGTCAAGGATCTCGACCTCGTAGGCTTCGAGCTCCTCGGCCAGCGGCACTTCGAGCCCATCCCATCTGTCGGCGGCAAGCGCGCGGGAGCGGCGTTTCCAGCGGATCGTCAGATCGCCGGGCGCGCGCGGCCTGCGCCACGGCTGCTCGACATGGGCGACAGAGAACGGCCGCAGGCCGGTGCCCGCGGGCGTGAAGGCCTGCGCCACGTAGGTCTCGTCGCTGACCGAGCGGCTGGCGGGGCCGATGCGCCAGTTCCACGGGATGCCGAGATCGGCCTCTGCGATCGGCAGGGACGCGAGGCTGTCGTCGAGTACCACGACCCTCGCGCCAGCGGGCGCCGGGTTGCCCATGGCGCCTTCTGTCCCCCGCTGGCCGCGCAGAAGCCGGGTGAGCCGATACCGGCCGCGCGCGAGCAAATCGGCCGCGCCCGCCTGCACGATCTCCCAGACCCCAGGCGCGCTCTCGATGGCGAGCGCGTTGGCACCGCCGAAGAGCGTCAAATCGGTGACGCTTTCGAGCGTACCGGTGAGCAAATCGACGATCAGCACGTTGCCAAGATCGAAACGCGACGTCGGACCCGCGTAGAAGTCGAAGACCAGCGTGCCGATCCGGGCAGGGCTGCCGAACGTCGTCAGCAGCTCGAACCCGTCCGTCGATGGGCTGCGGAACACCGCCATCTCGCCCGGCCACGGAACCGCGTGCGCGGCGACCAGCGGTCGATGCGCAGGCTGGTCCTCGCGCAGTTGCGGCAGGTCCATCAGCACCGCGTGCGGCGCGTTAAACACGACTTTCCGCGTCGGTGCCACCGCGCGGGGAGTGCCGGGTGGCAGCTCGTAAGCCGCCCGGTCCTGGCGCACCGCCTCGACGCCCCGCGCCTCGGCGTCGGCGGTGGATACAAGGCGGAACTCGAGACTGCGCCCGTCATGATCGAGCCGGATCACGTCGGCGGGGTCCAGCGCCAGCCGCGAGGGCGGCAGTAGGAAGCTCGCGGTCTCGCGGCCGATCCAGGCTTCCATCAGCGCGCGGCGGCAGCGGCGCTCACCCTCCTCGGGCGGCACTGCCATCGAAAAGCTCTCCGACGCGATGCGCGCCGTGTCCACGGTGATGCGCCGGGCTTCGACGAGCGCCGCATCGTAATCCTCGTCGGCGCGGGCCAACTGCCACTTCAGCGCCTGCGGCAGTTCGGTCTCTTGGCCCCGCGTCAGCTCCAGCACGTCGCCCTCGCGGGCGGCCACCAGATCGTCGGGCGCAAAAGTCGCGACGGGGCCCCGGCCGCGTAGACGGAAGCGGATCACGCCCTCGGTCTCCACCGCGTCGAAGCCGAAATGCCGCGCGAGCGTGGTGATCGAGGCGCGGGGGCTTTCCAGCGCGCCGATGACATAGCCCTCGACCGCGCCCCAAAGCCCCGAGACGTCGATGCGGTTAGATGGCAACCCGGCGCGCAGGCAGAGATGCCGGACGAGCGCCGCCAGCGACACCGCGCCGAGCCGTCCGGTCAGCCAGTGCCCGAGCTGCCAGTTCTCGCCGTCCGCCCAGACGTCGGTCAGAGCCGGGAAGAATGGATAGGGCCGCGCGTCCCAGGTCCAAGCGGCGCATTCAGGGACATGGACCATCCGGCCGCCGTAGACGGACGAGGTTGGGTTGTTGGCCGAAGTGCCCCACCAGAGATACGTCGCCTCGAGATAAGCGCGCTGGATGGCATCGTCGCGCCACCCGCGGGAAAAATATGGGATAAAGCTTTCCGACGACTTCGGATCGAAGAAGACGTTGGGCTGATTGGTGCCCCGGTCGATGGCGGGACAGCCAAGCTCGGTGAACCAGATCGGCTTCGACTCCGGCACCCACGCGGTCGGCGTTGCGCTCTCCACCCCGCCCGGGCGGTCGTAATGCGCGTTCGACCACCAGGCGCGCAGATCCTTGTAGCGGAACACCCACGGCTTGCCGGCCGCGCCATCGGTGATTGGGGTCCGGACCTGCGCGACGCGGTCAGCGGCACTGGCGTAGAACCAGTCGAACCCTTCGCCGCCCGCGATGTTTGCCTGCAGGTAGGCTCGGTCGTAGATCGCGGGCCAGCCCTCCGCTGCATCAAGATGCTCGAACCCGTCGCGCCAGTCCGAGAGCGGCATGTAGTTATCGATGCCGATGAAATCGATGTTGGCGTCCGCCCAGAGTGGGTCGAGGTGAAAAAACACGTCGCCACTGCCGTCCTGCGGCTGATGCCCGAAGTACTCCGACCAGTCGGCTGCGTAGCCAATCTTGGTCCCCGCCCCGAGGACCGAGCGGACATCCGCCAGCAGGTCCCGATAGGCCTGCACCGCCGGATAGGTAGACGCGCCCGAGCGGATCGTGGTCAGCCCCGGCATCTCGGTGCCGATGAGAAAGGCATCGACCCCGCCCGCTGCCGCGCAGAGATGGGCGTAGTGCAGCACCATGCGGCGCAGGCCCCAGTCGCCCGGCGCCCCGGTCCACGAAACCGACTGACCCGAGACGCTGAAGCTCGCAGGCGTGGCCGCGCCGAATAGCGCCGCGACCTGGCTTGCGGCCGTGGCAGTCTTGTCCACGGTCCCGGCGAAGCCAGCGGCAGGCGAACAGGTGATCCGCCCCCGCCAGGGGAATACAGGCTGGCCCGTCTCCGCGGCGTTGTCGGAATAGGGGTTCGGCAGCGTGTTGCCGGGCGGCACGTCCATCAGGATGAAGGGATAGAAGGTCACCCGCAGCCCGCGGGCCTTCATTTCCTGGATCGCCTGCACCACGGCAAAGTCAGAGGGCGTGCCGCCATAGACGGGGCGGTCCTGATCGTCGCGGCTGACGAGGAAGGCGCTGGCGCGGCTCACGCCGTTCACCGACCAGCTGGCGGGCGTCGTCGACTTGGCCGACACCTCGACGCCCGGCCGCACCTTGCAGGAGCCCGCGCGCAGATCGTCGCCGAACCACGCCACCACGAGGCTGACGCTCTCGACCGCGGGCGCCATCGCCTGCAGCCTGTCCAGCGCCTCCACCATGTCGGTGGCGTCCGGCAGCGCGTTCAGGTTCTCGGGCACCGTCGCGCCGCCATCGGTCTTGCGGATCGCCTGCGTCGCATAGGTGAATTCGCCCGAGGCCGGGATCATGGTGACGGCGCGGGTCAGTCCCTCGGCGGTGTCGGGGTCGGCCAGCGGGCGGAACACCTCGAAGGACAGCTGCGGGATGCGGTTGCCGTAGGTCGAGATGGCCAGCTCTTCGAAGACGACATAGGCGGTGCCGCGATAGCTAGGGGTGCTGGCCGCGCCCATCTTCGCCGCGATGAACGGGTCCGCCGTCTGCGCCTCATCGCCGGGATACCAGCGCCAGGTGACGCCGGAGAGGTCCATCGGCTTGCCGTCAGCCCAGATGCGGCCGATGCCGGTGATCGGGCCTTCGCACAGGGCGACTGCGAATGACGCATAGTAGAGGTATTCGGTGGTCTGGACCCCCCCGCCACCACCGCCCTTGCCGCCGCCCTGCGTGCTGGTCCTGGTCTCCTCGCGGAAATCGGTCGCCCAGATGATGTTGCCGCCCATCCGCATCCGGCCGTAGACCCGCGGGATAGGTGCCCCCTCGGTGGCTGAGGTGATGCGCAGCGTGTCGAGCCGCGCGCCCTCGATGCGCTGCGTCGGCGCCAACGACGACACGATCCAGCTGTCAACCACCGACCCGATGGTCGATCCGATGAAGCCGCCGATGGTCGCGGCGCTGACGCCAAGGATCGCGCCGCCGATCGACCCGCCAAGGGCGGCGCCTGCGACACCGAGAACGAGGGAGGCCATGGTCGGAATCTCAGCGTTGCGGAAACAGGAAGGCGAAGGCGACGCGCCGCCGCCAGGCATGGGTGAGCGGCTCCTCCATCACGCCGAGCCGCTCGTAGGCGTGGAGAAAGGTGTCGTGGCCGGTGAGAATGCCCACATGCTTGGCGATGGCGCGGGGCATCATGCGGAACAGGATCAGCGCGCCGGGACCTGCCTCCGCGGGCGACACCTCGATCATCATGGCGCGCGCGCCCTCGGCCAGCACCTCGCGCGGCCCCGTCTCGCCCCAGTCGCGGGTGTAGGGCGGGATCGGAAACGGCTCGGGGCCGACCACCTCACGCCAGACGCCACGCGCGAGGCCGAGGCAGTCGCAACCGACGCCGCGCAGGCTGGCCTGATCGTGATAGGGCGTGCCGAGCCAGGACCGCGCAACGGTGATGACGCGGGCGGGATCGGCAGTCGGAACGGGCGTGGTCACAGGACCGCCCCCTCGTGCCCGCCATCCTTGGTGGCGTAGCGCAGCACCGCATCCTGACCCGGAATGTGCGGAAAGCCGCGGAAGTTGGCGGTGTTCGCGAACTTGGCTGCGCAAGTCTCGATCCGCTTGTCGCAGCCCGCCCAAGCCACGAAGGCATCCGTGGCCGTGATTGGCCGCACTGGCGCTTCCAGCAGGGTCAGCACCACGCCGCCATTCGTGACCTCATGGCCCAGCACCTCGACCCGCCGCCCGGCATTCGCGCCGGTCGACCATTCCACCAGCCCGAAGGCAAACCAGCCAGCGGCGAAGTTGCCGAGGCCGGAAGCGGTGAAGGCCCGGTCGCGCAGCACATCAATCACCGCACCGGTCCCCTTGAAGGCCGGGGCCTCGAGGTTTACGCCGCACCGCGCGTCGCCGAGCAGGGCATCGCAGGTCGCCTGGAACGTCCGCCCGACCGTCTGGCCGAGGACATGAGCGAGCGAGCGGACCTCGGCGACGAAGGCCAGTCGCCCGCGACGGATCTGGCCGATGGCCCCGCGCCGAAGGAGTACGCGCTGGCCGGGATCAGACCAGTTCACCCGCCAGACCTCGACTGCGGCATTGTCCCAGCGGCCGTCGAGAATGTCGGTCTCGATGATGCGGTCCGAGGTCAGCACCCCCTCGGCGTCCTGCGCATCGACCGAAAGGTCCGAGCCGGAGCGGACCTCGGACGCCGTGAGTCCGCTCTCGGGATCGAAGTCCGTCCCATCGAAGCTGAGCTTCCTGTCGTGATCGGTGAAACCGAGCACGACGCCGTCGGCGCGCGTGATCCGCCAGCACCAGGCAAGCGTCGTCGTGCCGTCGTCGAGATGGGCCTGCAGCGCAGGCGAGAGGGATTTCATCGGCAGGTTCCCGTCATTCGGTCGTCGAGATCGGCGATCCAGTTCGCCCAGTCCGGCGGCACAGCGCCGACGGTGTTGGCTGCCGGCCGGCCGAGCCGCGCCTCGGCGTAGGAGGCGCAGCCCGCATCACCAGAGCCCATCGTTCCGGCGCAGCCGCTCAGCAGGATCGCCAGCGTTGCGGCCGTCACGGAGTGCGTCGCGCCCGCGCTCGACGCGGTCGTTCTTGTCTTCGATGGCATCGCGTTCCGCCTCCCGTTTGCCCGCGCGCTTCCCTTCAACGCGCCCCCAGACCCGACCAAGGGCAACGCCCCAGATCGCGCCAAGAGCCGCAACCAGCCAGAACACGAAATCAGCCATCGCCGCGGAACCCGCGTTCGAGGCGGTCGCGCAGGCCGATGAGGCCGAGGCCAAGCGCGATCAGCCCAACAGGCGATGCGTCGCCGCTGCCAGCGAGCAGCGCGATGAGCCGGGAAAGTTCACTGAGCAACCCGGTGGCTGGCAGCGCGAGGGATGCGGCGCCGGTGGCGAAGGCTAACATCCCCGCCCACCAGGTAAGCGAGTTAGGTCGGACGTAGCGCATCAGTCAGGACCTCCGGAACAGGGTAGAGAAGAAGGCGGCTAGGCTGGCGAGCCAGCCGGTCGGCGCGTGCGGCGCACGATCGAGAACCGGCGGTCTCCGCAGCGGCGTCGGACGCAGCAGCTCCAGCGCCTCGGCCTCGGTCAGCCGCCGGATGGGCCGCGAGAAGTCGACACGGCCCCCGCGGTCCACGGCCCAAACCGGGATCGTACCACTAGGATAGCGGCCGTGGCGGAACAGATCGCGCTCGGCCTCGCGGCGCTGGATGATCGCGGCCGGTCGCCGCCAGTTCAGAAACGCGGCGGCGGCGGCGGCTCGATTGCCGGCGTTGAGGTGCCGAGTCAGCTCGGCGCGCGCAATGCCGCCGGTGTTGTAGTGGAAGCTGACCAGCGCATCGAACTCATGCGGCGCCAGCGGCACCGTTACCGCCCGCAGCACGTCCGCCTCGTAGCGTGCGAGGTCGCCCCGAAAGACCCGGAACGCCTCGCGGATCCCGGCGTCGACATCAGCAGGCATGCCGCGCGGCATCTTCGAGGGGTCCGGCGGACCGGCAGCGGCCGTGTGGCCGATGCCGAAGGTCCAGACCTGTTTCACGTCCGTGTAGCGTCCGGGCACGATGCCTTCGTGCCGGACGATGGCCAGAAGCCCGCGGTCGGTCGTATGCATGAGGTTACCGAACAAGCGAAAGGACGAGGATCAGAACCGCGACGGCGACGCCTACACCCAAGCGGTGACGGAAGACCTGACCGGGATCGCCATGGTCGCAGCGGAGGGCGCGCGCGAGGCGGAGAAGTTTATTCATCGTCGCCGCCTTCCTTGGCGCCGCGCAACCGAGCAAGAACCAGCTCGATAAAAGCGGGCCCGAAAACGCCCACCAAGTAGGCGGCCGACCCTGCCGCCCCGCCGGCAGGGATCGCCTGCAGCGGCAGGCCAAGCCACTTGGCGACCAGCGCCATGGAGAGGCTCCCCATTCCGGCAGCGATCAGCCCGCCAAGCAGGATGTGGCGCAGCGCGTCGCGCAGCCGCATCTTCGTCGTCAGTGCGTTCGTCGCTCCGCCGAGCGCGCCCCAGACAGCGAGGATCACCGCCGTCGAGGCCGCGAGCTCGCGCAGCACGACCGAAACGAAGCTGCCGGTGTCGTTCATCGCCGAATCTCCAGAAGCGGGATCGAGGTGATCGAGCCGAGGCGTTCGAGGTCGAGCGTGACGTCGAGAACGTCGGTGTCGAAGCGGACGGGGACGTCGAATTCGAAGCCCGCGGTGATCGCAACGCCCGCGCCAGGGGCCGAGCCAAAGGTGACGACGCCGGTGGCGGTGTCGACCGACCAGCCCGAAAGCTGCTCGACCCCGTCGAGCGCGATGCGCAGAGTGCCAGCCACCGGCTTGGTGATCGTGCGGATCCAGACCTGGCTGCCGGAAGCGTAGCGCTTGACCAGCTGAAAGGCGGTCGTAGCGCCGTCGCCGGTGCCGATGAGCTGATCCAGTGCCGACGGCGTGCCCGACGGCAGGCAGGACTTGAAATCGGCCCAGTCCTTGAAGCGGAAGCCGTGGAGGCGGCCGTTCCTCGCTTCGAAGAACGCCAAGACCGCCGCCAGATCGTCGCCGCGGCGGATGCCATAGGCCACATCGTAGCGGCGTCGCGAGTTAGCCCAGCTCGCGTTGCGTTCCTCTGCGCCGCTCGCCAGTTCGACGATCTGCGTGCGCCGTTCCGGTCCGCCCCGCGCCCCGCGGCTGATGTTGTCGGGGAAGCGCACCTCGTGAAACGCCATCACATGCCCCTGCGCCCGAGCGACACGGCGCGCGCGATGTCTGCGGCGACCTGCGTGCGCGACTGCCGGAAGCTATCGGCATCCCGCGCGTTGATCGTAACATTGACGATTGGAGCGCCCGCCCGGCCGTAACCGGCCGCCTCACGCCGCGACAACACACGCTCGCCGCGCTGCAGGATCGCGGGCACCTCGTCAGGGCGCAGCCCGGCCCAGCCGCCGGAATGCATGCGCGGGGCACCCGCGAAGGCCAGCGCCGGGACCATGCGGCCGGGGCCGGGCGCGCCGACCGTCCCGCCAGCGTGCAGGATGTTGGCAAAGATCCCGCCCGCGCCGCCCAGCGTTCGGGAAAGGGCGTTTGCAATCGGACCCAGAATGAACCGCCGCGCCGCCAGTCGCGCCAGATCGGCAATCATCGAGGTCACCAGATCGCGGAAGTCGAGCTTGCCCTTGCGCACGAACTCGACGACCGCGTTCTCGGCCGACCCAAACGCGCCCGCCAGCGCCTCGCCGATATCCGCGCCGATCTCGCGCGCCCTCGCGGCGTAGTCGGCAAGCGCGGCAGTGACGGCCTGCCAGCCGGTCTGGGCCTGCTCGGCTCCGGCGGCAGTCTCGGACCCCGCCTGCCGCCCCGCCGCTCCGGCGCGACCTGCCGCCCCGCCGGTTTCATCCAGTTCTCCGCCCAATGCCCCGGCCGCAGCAGCGGCGGTCGCCAAGGCCGTTTCGGCACCGGCACCCGTGCCGGTCACCGCATCCTTCAGCGCCTGCCAGCTGGCGAGCGGCCGACCGGCAGCATCGGCCAGCATCCCGGCCGCTTCGCGATAGCCGTCGGCCCGAGCGCGCGCGTCGTCGGCCATCGCACCGAGACCGAGGTCCGGCGGCTCGAGGTAAGTCCGCGACAGCGCGGCCGAGAAAGCATCCGCCGCGGCGGCACCTGCGGCCGTTGCCGCGCCCTCAAAGGGATTGCCGATGCGCCCCAGTTCCACCGGATCGAGGGTGCCGATCCGCACCCCGCCTTTGCCTGTCGCCCATTCTGGCAGCAGCGCGAGGGCCGCGTTCAGGCTTTCAATGAAGCTGTTGATCCGGGTGACGACTCCGTTCAGCATCGCCTCGACGCCAGAGATCAGCCCGTTCGCGGCCTGAAATGCGAAGTCGCCGATGGCGCCGGGCAGGCTACCCCAGATTGCGACCGCCGCGTCATAGGCCCCCTGGAATATCGCGGCCGTCCGGTCGCCGAAGCTGACGACGCCTGCGATGGTGCCCTCGAGGGCCGAGAAGCCCGCCGCCTTCAGCCCTTCCCAACCGGCAGCCATCCGCGCAAGCGCCGCATCAAGCGACAGGCCGATGCGCGACCAAACCTCACGGGCCAGATCGCCGAGCAGGCGGAACGCCTCGCCCACACCGCCGATCCGGGCGACCAGTCGCGACAACTGGTAGACCAGCTCACCCGCGCCGACGATCAACGCGCCGATGCCGGTGCGTATCAGCGCGCCCCGCAGCACAAAAAACGCGGTGGCAAGACCCCGGACCGAGAGCGCGGCGGCGACCATGCCCGCCACCCAGCGGCCCGCGAGGAACGCCGCGAAGGTGGCGGCGTAGGTCGTCAGGCGGCCGATGTTGTCGAAGATCCCGCGGATCGCGATGCCAAGCGGACCGGTCCTGCTCGCCACCGACGCCATGGCGTTCGCAACCGCTGCTAGTGCGGGGGCGGCGGCGACGGCCAGCTGGTTCGAGATCCCGCGCCAGATCAGCCCGAGCCGCGAAATCGCATCATTGGTGCGCTCGATCTGGGCTGCGTCCTGATCCGAGACCACCACCCCGAAATCCCGCACGTCCTCCGTTGCCTGGCGCAGCGTCGCCGTGTCAATGCGCGTGAACACCAGCGACGCTCGATCGCCAAAGAGCTGCGCAGCGACTTTCGCGCGTTCGGCCTCCGGCACGAATTGCCCAAGTGCCTGCTGGATGGCAGCGATGCGCGCGTCGAGAGGCAGACGCTGCAGGTCCTCGGCCGACAGCCGCAGGCGACGCAGCGCCTCCACCGCAGGACCCGTGCCGGAAGCCGCTTGGCTGAGCCGTCGCGTCAGCTGGACCGTGGCCTGCTCCACCTGACCCATCGACACACCCGCCAGATCGCCCGCGCGCTCAAGCACCTGAATGCTGGCGACGGTGGTGTCCAGAGACGCCGCGAGCTTGGCCTGCGCATCGACCGTCTGCAGGCCGGAGCGGATCATCGCCACGCCAGCGGCGCCCGCGGCTGCCACGGCGGCTGCGGCCGCCACGCGGACCCGCCGCGAGAAGGCCCCGAGCCGGGCGTTGGCCGCTTCCATCTCGCGCGACAGGCGACCGAAGCCTCGGGCACCCGCCTCGCCAACGCCTTCCAGCTCGGCGCGCACCTGCCGTCCGCCCTCGGCCGCGAGGCGGACGCTGACCCTCTTCTCAGCCATCGGACCGATCCATCTGTTCGTTGAGTTTGGCGACCATTATCGCTTCGATAACGGGCAGCAGCTCGGCCATGGCGAGCGGCGGCACGCCGAGCGCGTCGCCTAGCGCGAGCGCCGCCGACATGTCCCAGCCGATCACCGCACCGGGCAGGACGCGCAGCTGGCCGCCGAGGCGGCCGACCAGGTCCCATACCTGCCAACCCTCCGGAGTTTCCGGACGGTTCAGCCGCGCCGGGCAGTCAGGGCAGCATTGCCCGCAGGCTTCGCAGTATCTGTCGCCCCCGCCGAAGGACCACTCGGCGAGAGCGCAGAGGCGTTTTTTTCCTGTTCCAACAGCAGGCCCTTCGAAACGTAGGTCAGCTGGAAGGCCTCAAAGATAGGCCAGACGTCAAGCAGCGCGTCGATGGCCTCGGGGCTCGGATCGATGGAATTGCCACCCGCGTCGCCAATGCCATTCCAGGCGAGCACCGCCCGCCGCGCCAGCGCCTTGGCGAAGGCGACCGCGCGCTCCTCGTCGGAAGCCTCCTCGGGCACCGCCTCGACGGCGGGATCGCTGCGGGTCGCCACCATCAGCGCGGTGGTCAGCGGTCGCAACTGCACCCGGACGCCGGGCGCGAGGTCATGCCAGCGCGGAGCGTTGGTCAGATCAAGAGTCAACATGCTCAGTATGCCGCAATGTTGTTCACAAGGGTTGCAGTGCACATCCGGGCCGGGCTGGACGCCTTCGCCGCCTGCCAGTCGAAGGTCGCCTGCACGCCCTGCGGCCCGGAAATCTCGATGCGCGGGCGCGGCAGGTAGACGGCGTGCACCGTAAAGGTGAAGCTCTCGCCTGACGAGAGGCTGTAGGCGAACTCGAGCTCGCAGGCCTCGCCGTTGATCGCCTGTGTCACCAGCGTCTGGTCCGCGAACCGCACCTCGATCCGGCCGGTCAGGGCCGCCATGCTAGGATCGGCACCCTCGATCTTGCCGTCGTTGCGGATGGTTTCTATCCGGTCAAGGTTGTTGGAGTAGCTAATCTCGGCCGAGACCACGTTGCCCAGCGCCGTGCCGTTGCGCTTCACCGTGCCGTTGAAATGTCCAAAACGAATCAGGTCAAGTGCCGCAGGCGTGCCCGCAGCCGTAGTGGTTGCAATGGCCTCGCCCTGCGCCACCAGCCGGACGGTGGCTGTCAAGAGGCCCGAGCGTTGCATCTGCCAGCTAAGCTGGTCAAGCACGCAGCCGGAATACATCGCATAGCGCGGAACCTCAGGCATGCCGGTCTCGATCGACATCGAGGGCAGCGTCCAGGAACCCGACTGGAACTCGTGCGTGAACGGCCCCGGGGCAGTGCCCGTGGTCGTCGGTGCCCCGAAGGCCCCCTTCAGCCAGAAGCCGAAGGCCGCGGCATCAAGAGGCACCACGACATCGCCATCGGCCGTCACCGCGTCCTTGATCGGCGCCAGAGGATCGCGGCCATAGCCCAGCAGCTCCGAGTTCAGCAGCGGCTGCTCCGCCCCCAGCGAGGTGCTGGCGAAGGGCATGCGGATGAAGCCGCTGGCAGGCGGCGTTCCATAGGTCGTCTCGAACGCAAGCGCCATCAGCGCCCGCGCCCCCTGGGCTCGTGCCATGGTGTTCTCCTCAAATTGTCGGGATCAGCCGAGCGGATCGGCCGTGGAATAGTGCAGCACCACCGGGATCACGGCAGCCTTCAGGCTGGCCGCGCCATCGACCGGCAGATCGACCGGCCGCGGCGCTTCGGCCTCAACCCAGTCGCAGAGCCCGCCCAGCGTGCGGTCGGCAGCAAGCGCCGTGCCGATGCTGGCGCAAAGGCTGTCGAAAGCACCGTCACGAGCGGCACCCTGTACGACCGCCTCAATCTCGGCGCGGTGCTGATAGTGATACCGCAAGGGGGACAGGGTCACCTCCGGCTCCCCCGGTTCGCCGTCGCGCAGGATCAAGAGGCCTGCGGCGGGCACGCGCTCGGGCAACACCTCGCCGCGCAGGGCGGTGGCGGGCAGCGCCAAGAGTCGCACGTGCAGCGCCGTCAGCACATCCTCGCGCACGCTCACGGTTGTTTCTCCGTTTCAATTTCGGTCAGCACTGACAACACAGCGCCGACCACGCTGGACATTTCGTCTTCTCCGCCAGACACGGGCACAGTCCCCAAGGACCTTGTGAGCGCCTTGGGGGATGCACCGTGCTGCAAGGCCAGAGACGCTACTACGCACACGTCGTCGATTGTCAATTGCATGTCAGACCCGCACTTGAACCCGGTAGCGCGCACTTCGCGCACCGAACCGCTAACCGGATCGAACCCGACAGTCACCGCCAACGACCTGTCGCGCCAGCGCACCATTTGTGTCCGCGCAGGTCGTCTAGGCGGCAAGTGCTCTCGCGTCACAGGCGCACCTCCATCCAGTTCGCCACGATCAACCCTGGCACGCTGTCAAGCGCCCGGTCCGCGTCCCGCGCAAGCTCCAGCCGCTTGCGCAGCCTGACCTGGGGGACCAGCAGGAAGACCGGCACAGTCGTCAGCCCGCGGCCGGTCTTCGCCCGTGACGCTACCGCGCGGCCTTTGGTGTTCAACCGCCCCTCGGCCACCAGCAGGCTTGGCCCCCGGCGCCGGTAGATGAAGCGCAACCGCAGGCCCGTGCGCCGTTCCCATTCCTCCGGTGTAATCCGCCCGCCGCGGGTGGATTTCCCTGCAGCGAGCAACGGGATCGCCAGCCAGAATCCGTTCTTCGAGCGGATCAGCGGGCCGGTGTCGTGCGCGCCCACGATGACCGGCGCCTTCGACCAGACCATCGCCGCGGCGTTCAGGCTGTCACTGCCCTTCGGGTAGGTCGCGAGCCGGATCGAGTTTCCGAGCCGGGTGCCAAGCCCCGCGCCGGTGATCTGACTGCGCCAGGCGGATTTGAGGCCCGCGCCCGCCTCGCGCATTGCAGCCGTCACCGCGCGTTCGCCCGCCGCAACCTCAGCCGCCATCATCGCAACAATGTCGGGCTCGATGTCGAGCTTCAGTTTCACACCGGCCTCAGATCGACGGTCCAGACCAACCGCTCGCGGTCGCGGACGGGCTCTCCCTGGATCAGAAACGCGTCGCCGTAGATCTCGATACGGTCACCGGGGCGCGGGTTCGGCACCTCGGCCACGCGCAGGTCGATGCGCGTAGTCTCCAACAAAATCCGGGCGTCGCCAAAGTTGCTGATAGCGTCGGCGCGCCGGGCAACCGCACGCACCAACACCGGCGCGCCGCCATCGGGTATGTAGACCGCGTCCCGGCCGATGTTAGCGTCGGCAAAAAGCGCCCGCACGGCCGCGGCAAACGCACTCATCAGCTCGCAACCCCGTTCAGGCGGACGCGCCCCACGGTCACACCAGCGCCGCCACCCACTGCTGCCGCTGCTGCCCCGATCAGCGTGTTGCCGCTGGCCGTCGTGGTGCAACGGGCGTTCGCCGCATCCCAGTAGACCCGCACCCCGACCGTCCAGGCCTGGCTGGGCGCCTTGGGCAGATCAAACACCCCGGTCAGAACGATCACGCCATTCTGACCGTTCGCAATCGCCCCCTCTGCCACCCCGAACAGGTTGCCGACCAACACACCAGCGCCAGACGCGATGTCCGACGAGGCCGTGATCTCCAGCCGCTCACCAGCTGCAAAATAGTTCCGCATGTCACGTTCTCCTCACTCCCGAAACAGATGACCCGGCCGGCATCCGCGGCCGGCCGGATCAAGGTGCTGCCGCGCGGAAGGATGCGCGGCGCGCTGACGTCAGGCCGGTCAGACGCCGGCGTTCCGGTAAAGACCGCGCCAGTCGATGGCTTTGGCAGCAAAATCATGCCGCGCCTTGATCTCGATGCCGTCCACCTCGAAGCCCTGACGGACCTCTGTATAGACCCCCTGCTGCCCATCCAGATAGGCGTACTCGACCGTGTCGATCCGCGCAGGATCCGCCGCAATGAACCACGGGTCCGCGCCGCTCGCCGGAATGAGCCTCGCCTCCTCGACCACCTCCAGACGGTTGGCGAATGCGTTCACGCCCGCCACCGCGTCCGGCGTGGTGGCCGCAACGTTCTTGCGCGCCTCCACCGACCGCGCGCCCGGCGGCACGATGATGAAGCGCGGCAGCACACCGATCAGCCGCCCCTCAAGGCCGCGCTGCGCGCCGAACAGCCTGTAGGCCTCCGACAGACTCGCCTCGCTGATCGCACCGGCCGTGCCGAGGTTGCCGTGCGAGGCGTGGAACAGCGCCTGACCGTCGCCCATGACAGGGTTTCCGGTGAGGATCGAGTAGACGATGTCCGACTCCAGATCCGCCGCCGCAGCGCCGTAGGCCGCAGGCACCCGCGTGAAGGCATCCAGATCGTCGTTGACCAGAACCTGCCGCGTGATGCCGACGATCCGCCCGTAGGTGAGCAGACCGTAGACCTCGCGCCCCTCGCCGACAGTGCCGTAGGTGAACTCGCCAGACTCCGGCACGGCCAACAGGCTGGGCGCGCCGGCCAGCTGCGTGACCGAGACCGGCTTGAAATCCGCGATGGTCCGCTGCCGCGCCCAGACAGCAAAGGTCCGCGGCGTCGTCTCGTAAGCGCGCCGCAACGTCTTGTTCGCCACGTTTGCCAGAATGAACGGGAAATCCCCGGTCGAATGCAGCCCCGCGCGGCCCAGCAGCGCCTCCGTCGCCACCTCGATCTTCGACATGCCAGACATCGAACGACCGGCCCGGCCCAGCGCGTGGCGGGCCAGCTCGATCAGAGACAGGCCGCGGAACTCCCGCGACGCGGCCGGCAACTCGAACTCCCCCGGGCTGTAGCGATGCAGCAGTGCCGACGACACCGCATCGCGATAGCCTAGGTCAGGCCCGCCGCGCACCTGCGCCGGCACGGGCTCCACCGTCCGCGCGCCGTGATTGTCACGCTCGGCCAGCCGATCCAGCACCGCCGCGCGGGCCAGATCCAGACTCACCCCTCGCCCCACCAGATCGGCAGCGAACTCCTGCCCGAGCTCGTGCCGGGCGCACAGCCGCAGGATCTCCGCAGCCGTCCGGCGCACCTCTTCGACCTCATCCGCGCCTCCGGCGCCCTCCTGAACCTGCGCGTCACCGCGCTGGTCCACCACGGGCACAACGCCCGCATCGATCCGTTGCTCCAGCATTCCGCCCTCCTGCTCAACCGCCGCATCCGCGGCCTCGACGTTCCCAACCATGATCCGGCACCGGTTCACCGCCTCAATGCCGCGCTCCGCCCGTATCCGTGCCCCGGCATCCGCCGGGATCGCAACCGCCGAGATCTCCAGCGGCTCCCAGTCCACCGCCCGCCAGAGATCCCGCCCGCCCTCGCGACGCACGACCTCGTATCGAAAAACCCGGTAGCCCACCGAAATCGCCACGTGCTTTTCCAGCACGCGCCGCACTGCGGCCCGAGCATCCTCCGCTCCCGTAAGCCGCACGCGCGCGACACCGCTGCCGGCCTCGAGGCGCACCGAGCCGGGGATCACCGACCCCAGAACCGCCCCGAGTCCACCGCCCTGATGCGAGTCAAGAAACGGCGCGCCGCCGTTCAGCCGCCCAAGCCGCACCGAACCGGGATCGACCACCAGCTCCTCGTCGTATTCCTCCGGACCCTCCCAGGCCCAGCGCACACGCCGCACCGTGGCGCCGGTGGTCCAGACAACCTCGACAATCTGTTCTCCGTCCCCCGCCACGCCATCCGGCACGCGCAGCTCAGCCGCCCGCTCCAGCAGCGGCAGCATCACATCGTCCCTCATTTCCGTTTCCTCAATCGGAGACCGTGCCGGCCTCGGGCTGCACCAGACCCGCCTTCGACACCCGCCGCGGGTCGCTGTCGAACACCAGACCCGCGGCATCCAGCTCGCTGGCCTGCGCCTGCCACTCGCGCAGCACCTCCATCGGATCGTAGCCGCGCCGCGCGATCTGCTGCGCCAGCGTCGAGAACCCGGCCCGCACCTCCAGGATGTCGGCCGTCACGTCCTGCAGCGGATTGACGCTCTCAAATCGCGGCGGACCCCATTCCGCCGGAATGTCCGGATCAGGCACAAGGCCGGCCGTCCAGGCCGCCTCCATCACCCAGCGCCACACCGGCGCGCAGAACTGCGGAATGACCGTGTGCCACTGCACCGCCTCGATCATGCGCCGGAACTCGTTCAGGCCCATCCGGCCCGATGAAAAGTTTACCTGGCTCAGATCGCCTGTGAGCAGCTCGTACGGCACCCGGAACCCGGCAGCGATGATGTGCTGCTGTACCCGGTTCCACTCGTAGATGCCGGACGTCGACCCTGGGCTGTTGAACTTCACGTCCTTCCCGTGCCGCACATAGGCGATCAGACCGGGCTCGAACTGCTCGACCCGCTTTCCGTCCGAGTCCAAAACCGCCGGCGCAATGGACGACTGCTCCTCGTCCGCCCCGAAGACAAAGCCGACCACGGAGGCCTCGATCTTCTTCCGCTTGAGCTCTGCGACCTGCCAGTCGCCCAGATCCCGCAGCGCCCGGATCGCGGGCACGCCCCACGGGACGCCGCGGTTCTGCACCCGCTGGCGCTCGAACAGATGCGCGATCTGCGCCGCGTCCACCCGCTGACTGTCCCGCAGCCCGCGCATGAAACCCGCCGCATCGCCGGGATGCTCCGGATGAATCCAGTAAGCCCGCCTTCGGCCACCGGCGTCATACTCGATCCCCTGAACGATCCGCGATCCGTCGCCGCGCACCTCCGACCGCGACGCGTCGAGGTGATCCGCCTCAAGCAGCTGCACCTGCACCGGAACCGAGAGCCTGTCCGACGCGCGACGGCGCAGGCGCCTCGCCAGCACCTCGCCACCCTCGACCATCTCCCGGACCGCCAGAGCGGTCAGGCCGTGGAAATCCGTGTGCCCGTCCGCATCCGCCTTCTCCGCCCAGCGCTTCCAGACCTCGTCCGCCGCCCGGTTCACTGCGGCGTCCGGGCCCGCCGCCCGCGGCCGGATGCCGGTGCCGACGATGTTCGACACCAGCACCTGCACCGCCTTCGCCGCCAGCGGATCGTTGCGCACCAGATCCCGCATCCGATCCCGCAACGCCGGACCGGCCGCCGACACCTCAACGTCCGCACTCGTCCCGCTGGCGATCCAGCCGTCCGTGCCGCGGCCGCGGCTTGCTGCGTCGTAGGAACGCAAGGCAGGCACGGCCGCACCGCGCTCCGTCCGCCGCCGCGACAGCAGCCAGCCGAGGATCCCGCCGCGCCGCGCCATCTCAGCTCCTGCGGAACGCCGCCACGCCGGCGACCGGCCGCGGCGCAAGGGCGGCCGCCAGCCGTCCCTCCACGAACGCCAGCCTCGCCCGCAGATCCTCGAAGGAGCCGTAGCGAACCTCGTGCTCGCCGGTCCGAACGACCAGCGTGCCCGAGGCCAGCGCGCGCCGCAGCGCCGCCGCCTCGTCTTCGGTAAAATCGCTCATGCCAGCCCCGGAAACGACAAGAGGCGCGCTCGGTCCTCCCGAGCGCACCTCTCCGATGATGCTGCGATGGCTACCACATTTTGCGCGAATGCGCAACTGCCATGCAACATCTCATATCCAGCGTCCCGGGCGCGGCCCCATCCAGTCCTGCCGACGCTTCTGGCCGCGCTCAAAAGGATCAGGCGCCATGTCCGCCGGCAGAACACCGCCCTGCTCCGCCGCCCCGGCCCGTGGAGCCTCGAACGCGAGCTCGCGCTGCTCCCAGCGCGGCTCGTCCCAGCGGTCCAGCCCCATGAGCCACGCCGCCGCCCGCGCATAGACCCGGCAGTCCAGCGCCTCGTTCCGATCCCGCAGCTGCTGCCATTCCGTCTTCATGTAGCCGGCCCGCATCCGCACGGCCACCAGCTGCTCGGCCGTCAGCTGCCGCACCCATTCCGACGTTACACCGCGCGGGATGTGAATGAACCCTGCCGGCCAGCCGCGACCTGCCTCCAGATCCTCGTCCGTCGGCTGTGCGAGGCGCAGAAAGCGATAGGTCTCGGACTTGAAGAAGCCCACCCTCACCGACCAGAGCTGAACGCCTCTCCTGACTTTCCGGCCCCTCTCCGTGACCTCCACCCAGCTGGGGCCATCAACCGGGCTGGTGACGACGCCGTCGCGCATCCCCTTGATCGCCAGTACCCGGTCCCGTGACTGCGCCCGCACCCACGAATAAACTGCGTCCGTGGTGGCGCCGTCCCCCGAGTCGATTGCCAGCCGCGAGATGGGCAACTCGCTACCGGACGGATGCCGCCACGTGCGCATCAGCAGCTCCGACAGCGCCTGCCTGACCGGCTCCGTGCCGATCTCGCCCTCGATCACGACGTGCTCTATCAGCCACGACCGCAGGCCGCGCCCCCAGCCCCAGACGTCGATCTCGACCCGGTCCCGCTGCACGTCCGCCCCGGCCGTCAGCACCAGAACCCCATCCGCCACCTCGCCCAGACGGTGCGGCCCGCGCCGCTCGTAGAGCCGCTCCCAGTCCGGAGCCTCACCGCGCTCCGCCCAGGTCTCACCTAGCACCGTGTTCTTCACGGTCTTGAGTGCCGCGTCATTTCCCTGCGCCGCCTCCCAGAGGCGCGCGATCTCCGCCCAGCTCTGCCAGCCGAGCGGCGAGTAGAGCGCCGAGATGTGAAACCCGGCTGTAGCGGCAGCCTCCGCGGATGCGATCTGCTCCGCAGGAGCCGTCGCGATCCAGCACGCGCCGTTCGCCGGATCCATGAACGTCGTCTTGTGCCGCTCCTCGAACGGTTCCTCACAGGCCTCGCAGTGATACCTCGCCCGGTCCGGCATGCCCTTCGGCCAGCGCAACCGCTCGAACTTCAGCCATTGCAGCGTGCCGCAGACAGGGCAGGGAACATGATAACGCCTCTGGTCTGAGCGCAGAAACTCCCGCTCGATACGGCTGATCCCGCGGATCGTGGGCGTCGACACGAGAAACATCTTCGCACGGTGCCCGAAGCTCACGGTCCGCGCCTCCGCCAGCGACACCGGATCGCCCTCGCCGTCAACGTCACCGGGGTAGGCGTCCACCTCGTCCAGAAACACCCAGCGCGCCGGCATCGAGCGCAGCCCGACCGCCGAATTGGCACCGGTCAGGACAAACTGACCTCCAGGAAACCGCTTCGCCAGCACCGTGTTTCCCGAATCCCGCGAACGCGCCGGTGCAACCAGCGCGCGCAACGCAGGGCTTTCCTCGATCAGCGGATCGATCCGCTGCTGGCTCAGCCTTTTTGCCAGGTCCGTTGTGGGCTGCACGGCCAGAAACGGCCCCGGCGCCCGGTGCATCACATAACCGACCCAGTTGTTCCCCGCCTCGGTCGCCCCGACCTGCGCTGCCTTCATGAACACGATCCGCTGCAGCGGCGAGGTCGGCGACAGCGCATCCATGATCTCCCGCAAATAGGGCGTCCGCGCCGTGCGATACGGCCCTGCCTCAGACGATCCCCGCGAGGACAGGACGCGATGCCTGTCCGCCCATTCCGACACCGTCTGCTTGGGATCCGGTGCCAGACCGGCCAGCCAGGCCGCCCGAATCTCCCGCGCCCCGTCAAACTCCGCGACCCTCATCGCAACTCGCTTCCGTCCACAGCCCGCAATGCGCCGATGACGGCTCCGCAGCCCTCCTCGTCGATCCGCTGCTGAAACCGACGCTCCAGCTCGCGCCGACGCAGCGCGTCGACCTTAAGCGATGCCAGCCACAACACCACTTCCGCGCGCCTGCGCGCCTCACGATCCTCCGCCCAAATCAACCCTGATCTCCGCCAGTTCTCCAAGATGCTCCCGCAGATAGCGGTCAAGCACCACCTCCAGCCGGTGCGGGTCCGTGCCCAGCTCGGCCGCCATATTCGAAGCAACACGGGCGGGCCAGCCGATCCAGGCGTCGCGCTCCCTACGGGCCAGATCAAAGACCAAGGACGCGGCGCGGGCACGATCGACGAGCTCGCCCTTGGCCTTGCCCAGCCGGACCTTCGCAAGCTGGGCCTTGATGACCTCGTTCGCGAGCCGCGCGCGCAGGAAAGAAACCTCGCCGCCCGGCGCCTCGCCAGGCTCCGCATCGGCGCCCGCCTCGTGCAGCGTTTCCCTCACCGCCTCGAGCGCGGCCTGCGGGACCGGCCTCGTGCCGGGCGGCGGTGCGCCGCGGGCGGCCTGAGCACGTGCCGTGCCAGCGGCTGTGGCGGCCGCGAGGGTCCTGGCATGTTCGCCGCGCTGGCGGGCCGGGTCCGTGCGTTCGTCCCATTGCCGATCGGCGCGGCCCGGGTCGATGGTCCCGTCCGCCTCGACCGAAATGCGCCCCGTGGTGATGGCCTTGCGCACGGCGGACTCCGAAACGCCCCGCAGGCGGGCGTATTCGCGGCGGGAAATACCCATGGGCTCAATCCCCGATCAGGGAATGCAGATCCGCCAGGGTCATCGTCACATCACCCTTGCGCACCCGGCGCTGCCGCAGGTCCGGCCGGTCCTGCAGGGCCTCGCCGGTCGCAGGTGCGCCAGCGCCCGGAAGGGCCCGGTAGCGGTCGTAGATGGCCGCGATGATCCGCCGGTTGTCGTTTGTCCGGCCCGATTCCTCCCACAGCCCGTCGAACCAGAGGGCGTAGAACCCGGCCACCTCGTCATCGACGTCGATGTCGAACTGCTCGGTCCGGAGGTTCTTGTTCAGGTTCATCGAGGACCGGAAAACCGCTCGGCGGCCCGGACCGCCATCGACGATGATGACCTTCGCATGCACCGACAGGCAGCGGAACGCGCTCTCACCCAGCACTTCGATGAGCGGGCCTGCAAACTGCGGCGACTTCTCGAACGTCCCGCGGTCCAGCAGAAACCGCACGTCCGTGATGCGACCGTCCACCCGAATGGCGCGGGTCCGTTCGACATCGTAGATGCCGGTGGTCCAGGTGGAGACCCGGACCGAGGCGGGCCCGAGCTCGTTGACCATGTGCTCAAGCGCATCAATGGCGGAGAACTGGCCCGCCGTCACGCCCGTCATCCGCATGCCCGGCGGCAGCGGCCCGATGGTCTCAGCGGCCGTCTCAAGCCGGCTGACGACCTTTGCAATGGTTTTCCCTAGGTAACGCAGGGCCCGCGGCCGCTGCAGCGGGGTCTTGCGGGTCATGCGGCGCGCCTCCGACCGGCCGCGACCTCGGCAAAGGACCGGCCGTCGCCCTCGAGGACCGCGCGCTGACCGGTGAAGGTCTGCCAGCGTTCGACAATGACGTCCGCATAGCGCGGCTCAAGCTCGGTAAGCCGGGCCGACCTACCGGACCGATGGCAGGCGATGAGGGTCGAGCCCGACCCGCCGAACGGATCAAGCACCACATCGCCGCGCCTGGTGCTGTTCTCCAGCATCTCGAGGATGAGGCTGATCGGCTTCATGGTCGGGTGCTCGGCATTCCGGGCAGGCTTCTCGGCGCGGATCACGCTGCCCTCATGCGCCTCGACCTTCAGCTCGCGGCCCGAGATCACCAGGACCTGACCGCCCACATCCACCTGCACGGTACCGTCAGGCATGACGCGCACCGGGGCGCCGGGCTGGTCGAAGACGGTGGTCTTCGCCCGGCCCCCGAACCAGCGATGCGCAGCGCCGGGCTTCCAGCCGTAGAGAATGGGCTCGTGCCGCCACTGGTAGTCCGACCTCCCCAAGACCAGCGATGGTTTCACCCAGACGAGACAGCCCGTTAACTTGAACCCGGCATCCCGGAAGGCGCGGCGGAAGGCCAGGCCCTCGGTCTCGGAATGCGCGACATAAACCGCGGCGCCCGGCGCCAGAACCTGCGCGGCGGCAGAAAAGGCCGAGACGAGGAACCGCGCGAAGTCCGTGGCCGACAGATCGTCGTTGGCGATCCGGCCGGCCTTGCCCTCGTACGCCACATTATAGGGCGGGTCCGTCCACATGGCGTCGCAAAACCGGCCGTCCGTCAGCCGCTGCAGGTCCGCGGCGCGCGTGGCATCGCCGCAGAGCACGCGGTGCTCCCCGAGGATCCAGAGATCGCCCACGCGGGTAACCGGCTCAGACGGCGGTTCCGGGACGAAATCCGGATCGCCCAGCTCCACACTGCGCCCGGACTCGTCCTCGAGGCCGCCAAACAGCTCGGCCAGTTCCTCATCCGAAAACCCGATCACCTCGAGGTCGAACGCTTCCTCGCGCAGCTCCCCGAGGATCGAGCGCAACAGTTCCTCGTCCCAAGCCGCGTTCTCTGCGATCCGGTTGTCCGCAACCAGCAGCGCGCGGCGCTCCGCCTCAGACAGGTGCCCCAGCACGATCACGGGCACCTGCTGCAGGCCGAGGCGCTGGGCAGCCAGCAGGCGCCCGTGACCAGCGATCAGCACGCCGTCGCCGCCGACGAGAATGGGATTCACAAATCCGAACTTCGTGATCGAAGCGGCGATCTGCGCGATCTGCCAGTCCGGGTGCAGCCGGGGATTCCGCACAAACGGCACCAGCGCGCTAGTGTCGCGATACTCGACCTGAAGCGCCCCGATCCCCATAGTTTCCAGCCTCCGCTTCCCCTCAGTAGCGCCCGTCGCGCTCACCTGCGCACCCGCGCACCCCGAATGCGCACCCCAAGCCGCGCACCCCGGTTTTTTCCCTGTCACTAAAGAACTTATGCGCTCCAGCCCCCCGCATACGTTTTGCCGCCGGGAAGGACCCGAGCCACCGGGGGCAGGAAAGGGAGGCGGGCAAACGCCGCCCGATCACGGTTGCAACCTTCATGGCTGCGCTCCCTCCCACGCCGCCAGCAGGTCGCTGACCGCCCGATCCTTCGCATGCCGCAGACGGTCCCGCGACAACCCGGTCTCCTCCTGCACCCGCCGCGGCGGCACGCCGCAAGCCAGCGCGTAGACCGCACGCCGCAGGCGCCGCCAGTCCCCGAGATCCCGAAGCGCATGCCGATGCCAGAGCTCGAGCACCTCGTCCCGCACCCCGACGTCGAACGTAGACGGCGGCACCGCAGCGTCCAGCTCCGCCTCCACCAGACCATCCGTCTCGCCGCGCAGCGCAGCCGTGACCCTCTGCCACCACGTGATCTCGTCCGGTGCCAGCCACGCCCCGGGGGACGCCGTCGGATAGCCTGACCACGGTGGTGCCCGGTCCGCCGCGGCCGAGACCCTGACAGCGTGGCACAGCAGCCCCCAGATCACCGCGCCGCTGTCCAGCGTCGCATTGCCGTGGGCGTGCCGCTCCGCCAGGCCCTCCTGCACCGCCCAGCGCCAGATCCTCTCGCGCCGCGCCCGCGCCGCCAACCTCCCGTGCATCGTCATGTCCGGCCTCCTGCAACCCGCGCCCGCACCACCAGCCCGGCGCTTGCCGCCGCCTCAAGAGCGTCATCCACCGAGCGCACCAGCGCCCAATGATGGCCTTGCGCCAGCACACGATCCCGGAACGCCTCCTGCGCCGGCGACAGCCGGCCCCGCGGACCCTTGACCTCGAGAAACAGAACCCGCCCCTGCGCCAGCACCACCAGATCGCACCAGCCGCGACACAGGCCCATGCCGGACCGGATGCCCTGAACCCGTCGCGCCGCCGCCCCGCCGGCCCGATGCTCGTTCGGCGAATGATGGATGACCGCCGCGGGCAGAGCCACACGCAGCGCGGACACGACCGCCCGCTGGACGTCCGCCTCCCGTGCCGCCAGCCGGCTCATGCCGCGATACCCCGCGCCTGCAGCTGCTCCGC
Organism: Paracoccus sp. SMMA_5_TC; assembly: GCF_009696685.2. Lineage (NCBI taxonomy): Bacteria > Pseudomonadati > Pseudomonadota > Alphaproteobacteria > Rhodobacterales > Paracoccaceae > Paracoccus > Paracoccus sp. SMMA_5_TC. The sequence goes on along the minus strand of NZ_CP102355.1, from coordinate 654,341 downwards.
GGTCACCAGCCCGCGCGCCAGCATCTCCCGCGCTGCGTGCGGCGTGACCGCGCTCGGCGGCACGTAGCGGCCCTCCGCGATGGCCCTGCCCAGCAGATCAAGCGCATCGCGGACGCCGTCCGGAAGCGGCCGACCCCGCTGCGCCGCCGGTGCCGCCGGTGCGCCACCGCCCTCGCGGCCGGTGATCCGCTGCGCGGCCCGCACCATGGCCGCGTCCAGCGCCTTGGGACCCTGCGGCGGTTCCGGCACGTCGCGGCCGAACGAGCGGGCCGTCGCGACGATTGCGTCGTCGTCGAGGCCCAGCTTGCGCCACGCATCGATCCGCCGCCCGAAATCCGCCTCGATGCGCCACCACCGCACCTCCGCAAGCCCGGGCTCGCCCAGCGCCTCGCAGATCCGCGCCACCAGCGCCGGGGCTGACGCAGGCCCCGTGCCCGGGCCCCCGCTGTCGCCTCCGGCCGGGCCGTCCGGGCGCAACCGCGCAGCCTCGCTGTCTTCGCAGCCTGCACCGGTCGGGCCGGGCGGGACGGATGGCGGCGGGCCGGCCGGCTCCGCCTCGCACGCGCACGCGCGCTCGTCGTCGTTACTGGTTAACTTACTGGTTATACGTGTGCCACAGCTGTGGCACACGGCTCCGGTCACGGATGGCACACGGCTCTGCCCCAACCCGTGTGCCAGACTGGCACACGGGTCCCCAGTGTGTTCTTCGTCCGTTCCGTAGCCGTGTGCCGAATTGGCACACGGATGAGACGGCGCCGCGCGGGCGAATTCCGGCTCGAAGGCCAGAACGTAGCGCGTTGGTCTCTGCCGTTTCGTCCGCGGATCGATCCGCTCCTCGCGCCGGATCAGACCACGCTGCTCAAGCTCGTTCAGATGCCGGTTCACCGACCTGCGGCTCATCTCGCAGTCCGCCGCCAGCTGCTCCTGGCTGGGGAAGCAGCCGAAGTCCGGGTTGTGACGGTCCGCCAGATACCACAGCACCAGCTTCGTCGCCGGCGCCAGTCCGCGCTGCTGGATGGCCCAGTTGGTGGCGTGATGGCTCACGTCCAGTCCTCCTCGCGTTCCAGGCGCTTCCGGCACGGCGGCAGCCAGACCAGCCGCGTCGGCCCCCGCGCGCAGCGATCCCAGACCAGCCAGCAGTAGGAGGTCGCCGTGGTTGCCTGCGGGTCCAGACGCCCGCGCACCATCGGCACCCGCTCGGCAAACTGAAGAACCGCAGTCGGCGGATGGCGCGAGAACAGCCGTCCGTGCCGCCCGACGCCCTCAAGAAACTGCGTCCGCACCAGCATGGCCACGCCGGCCTCGGACGTGCTCAGCGCATGGTGGATGAACTGCTCCGCAAGCCGGAAAGGCGGATTGGTGATGGTCCAGTCCACAAAAGGCCAGAAGGGCTCGTCGAGGTAGTCCGCCACCGTGTCGAGATTGCCGGTGCCGTAGTCGTGGATGTCGATCTGATGCACATCGCTAAACGCCTCCGCCAGCGCGCGAGCCATGTGCCCGCGACCCGCCGCAGGCTCGCGGCAGCACAGACCGCCAGGCTCCACACCGCTCCCGACCAGCCACTCCGTCAGCGCCCGCACCGCCCAAGGCGGCGTGGGAAAGTCGTCGACCGATCCGCGCGGCTCGGCCCGGCGCGCCATGACGGCCGGGCCGCCTGCGGGCCGCGCGACCGTCACCAGCACCCCCTTGCGCCGATACCCGTCAGCGGCCACCACGCGGCCTGTGAGGGGCCTTTGCGGCGTTTCTGGTATGGAAGTAGCGCCGCCTGCCAGAGGGCGTGCAAGTGGCCTCCCAGCGCCGCGACGAGGCATCCGCTACGATGCGCTGAAAACCTCCGGCGGCGTCCCACCGCCGCGTAGGGTCCACAACAAGGAGGGGCATTGCCGGTCTCCCACCGGCGAGGATCCGCCGCACCGCGCGGCAGGATGGCGGATGCGACGGGGGCGGTCACGACCGCGCCTCGTCGGAAGCAGGGAGCGCATGTGATGCTATTACCTCCTGGTGCTCGATCCAGCCGAGAACACGCTCCGCAACGCTGGTCGTGCAGTCACCGCCGGCCAGCAATCTCGTGTAGAGCCGCGAGTTTCCTGCGGCACGGCTGGTCACGGTCGCCGGTGCGATGCCCCTGCGCCGCGCGAATGTTTCGATACGTCTGATCAGTTCGGTTCGCATCAACACAATAAGGGACAAATGACCCCATGCCTGTCAAGGGCCATTTGTCCCTTTAGCGTTCTGCGCGGACACAGTAGGAATGATCCATGCCGATGCCGTTCCGTACTGCCCTTCGCCGATGGCTCGATCTCTCTGGGAAAAGCCTCCGCCAGGTGGCGGCCGAGTCAGGCGTGTCGTACGAACAGCTGAAGAAGATGCTGCAGCGCGAAGATGCGTCGACCAACTTCGATGACGGCGTTCGCGTGGCTCAGGCGTTCGGCGTCAGCGTCGATGAGTTCCTTGGGGACCCTTCGATACGGTTGCGCACAGAGCTCCTGCGATTATTCCAGCAGCTATCGCCTGAGGAGCAGGAGTTCCTGCTAGACGTCGCACGCGTTCGCTCCGCTCGGCTCCGGCCGGAAGACTGACGATCTCTACCAGGGCTGCGATTGCCGATTCCAGTTCCGCCAGCGCAGTCCCGACGCAAGCCTTGTCGATTCGCATCGCTTGCCACCCCAACATCAAATGCGACGGAGGTTGACTACCACCGGTTGTCTCCGATTTCAACCGTTGACTGGGACAAATGTCCCTTTAGAATGCCTGCAGCAGACGGGGGAACGCATGACCACCACCATCCGCAGCACCCAGATCGAGAGCGCCGTGCGCGCGACCCTGCGCGGCGGGGCCCGGCAGGTCCGCGTCGTCGTCGACTACCGCAACGGCCGCGTCGAGATCGAGGCCACGGCCGAGTCCGAGCAGCCGGCGCCCCGGACCTTCGACACCATCGATTTCCGGGCCGGCCGGTGAAGCGCCCCGACCTGCCATATCTCCGGCGCAAGCGCGCCAAGGGCCGCGATTACTGGTACTTCCAGCGCGGGCGCGACCGCATCCCGCTGCCGGCGCCGGATGCGCCGGACTTCCTCGACCGATACACGGCTGCGCGCCGCGGCGTCGCCCCGCTTGCGGAGCCGGCCGGACGCACCTTCCGACGGCTGATCCGCGCCTACCGCGAGTCCGCGCGCTGGGCGCGCCTCGCGCCCCGCACAAAGGCGGACTACGACAAGGTTCTGGCATGGGCGGATGCCACCTTCGGCGAGATGGAGCCAGCGCGGATGGAGCGACGCCACGTTCTGCGGGCGCGGGACGAGAACCGGGACCGGCTCCGCTTTGCGAACTACATCGTGCAGGTTCTGAGCGTGCTCTTCGAGCAGGCCATTGACATGGGCTGGCTCACGCACAACCCGGCAAAAGGGATCACGCTCATCCGGCGCGAGGGCGAAGGGCCGCACCGGCCTTGGCCGACCGAGATGATTGCGGCGTTCGGGGACGCAGCGCCGCACGGCAGCCCGGCGCGGACGGCCATGGAGCTAGGAATCGGCACCGGTCAGAGGATAGGCGACATCCTCGCAATGCGCTGGGATGCGATCCGCAACAGCGGCGTCGACGTCCGCCAGTCCAAGACCCGCGCGCGGCTGTGGGTGCCGTTCACGCCCCGACTGGCCGCCTATCTGGCAGACCTGCCACGCCGCGGCCTGACCATCGTCTGCGCACCAGACGGGCGGCCGCTCAGTTACCACGCTGTGGCGGCAGAGGTGATGCGTATCCGGCGCGCCATCGGCGCCGAGGCCTTCACCATCCACGGCTGGCGCTACACCGCCGCCGCCGAGCTCGCGGCCGCCGGCTGCAGCGACGACGAGATTCAGGCGATCACAGGCCACAAGGCCCGCGCAATGGTCGTGAAATACGCCGGGCCAGCCAGACAACAGCGCCACGCCCTCAGCGCCCAGCGCCGGCGTCAATCCTCACATGAACAAGGAGACCTGCAATGAAGACACCGCTCAACCGCTGGACATCGCTCGACATAGCCGCGTGGATCCGCGGCGCGCCCCGCTCGGGACCGCTGCCGGAACCCGGTCGTCACGCCAGCCCGCTCGTCAACGAAGGACATGCCATGCCAGCGCTCAGCACCGAGGCCCCTGACTGGGCCGACACCGCCCCACGCAACCATCGCCGCGATGCCGCACTGCGGCTGCCGCACACGGTACCGGGCCTGTGCGGCCTGACGGCCAATCAGCGCCGCGTCCTGCGACTGCTCGCCGATCTGGATGCGCGCTGCCTGCCGGACGGCACGCGGCTTCACCTCTGCACCAACCGCCGCCGCCTGCGCGCCAGCGCCGAGGCGATGCAGGAGCTCTGGCAGCTGGGTCTCGTCAACGGCGCCGGCAGCCGGGACGCATGGGGCACCGGGAACACCCCAGCCAGCTCGTGGTGGTGGCTGTCCAGCGCCGGGCTGCAGCTCGTCGCAGGCACGTCACAGGGGGCAGCATGATGTCCCGCATCCCGACCGATGCGATTCGTGCGTGCGTGGAACACACCGGCTGGACCGAACAGGAAGTCCGCAACGTGCTAGGAAACGTGATCGCCGAAACTCCGGATGCGCTGCTCGAAGCGCTGCCGGAGGTGATCGCGTGGGCCAAGCGCATCGAGGACTCCGCCGCTCTGGTTTCCATTATGAAGGAGCTGCCGCGCGGTGTGCTGGAAATCACGTGGAACGGGACGGAACCGGCCATCCGCATCCGCCCGTCCTGCGACGTGCGCCAAGTGCCAGAGGGGTGGGAGATCGTGCTGCCGGATGAGAAACGCCATGCCAGCACCTGAGCGAATCTGGCTCACCGACCACGGTGAATACGACCAGCTGCGCAGACAAGAGCTGCTGTCCGACGACGATCTGATCCTCTGGTCCGCGCACCGGCAGGACGACGACGACACCGGATATGTCCGCGCCGACATCCACCAGCGCGCGCTGGCGCTACTGCGTGAGGCCACACAGGAACTGCGCGCCGAGGTGGAGTCGCTGGTCCTATCTTCGTGCGCTTTGCGCCGCAACGATGACGGAACACTCGCGCCCGACCCCGATACGCTGCTTGACGACGACGCGGCAGAGATTGATCCGCTGTTGCACCTGATCAGGCGCATTGAGGATGTAGTCGGCCGTCCGACCGACAGCATCGCGTGGCTAGACCGCCTGCTGGACGCCAGGCAGAACGAAAACATAGCACCATGACTAAGCGCGCCATGCCTACATCCAGACGTCTGATCATTGACATAGACGACCCGACCGACCCGGAGGCCCGCGCAGCCGTGCTGGCCGTGATTGCCATCCGGCTGGCGCGCTTCAGCGCCGACAGCGACGTGCCGGCTTTACCAACCGCCGACCTGATCTACGCCGCCGCCCGCCACGCCCGTTACAGTCTGCAGCTGTCGGAGAAACACATCGTCGAATTGCTAACGTCCGCCTCCGAGATCGCAGCGCGATTAGCGTTCCATGATGCCTCCCACACAGATGCTGCCGCCTCCCGACCATTCGACCCGCGCCACTGACATGCCGATTCGCTCGGAAAACAGACATCGCTACCCGTCCGACTGGAAAGCGATCCGCACTGCCATTCCCGACCGCGCCGGCAATCGCTGCGAGGGCAGCGCGCCTGGTGCCAGAGATGTCACAATGCTGCCGCAGCGTATCGTCGCTGGCTTGACGGTAAACGTCCCCCCTGGATGAGACCGTGCGCGCCGACCTTCAACGAACAGGGCTGGCAGACGTTCTGGATGGCGCGGGAAGACGCTCGACAGGCGGTCCTGACCAGTCTGCCAGCACTTCGCGGGCGCCCGCTGGCCTGCTGGTGCCCGCCGGGCTGCCCCTGCCACGCGGATGTGCTGCTCGATCTGGCCAATCGCTGACGGCGCCTTAGGCTGTCCGCAGCAGAAAGGACGTCGATGGCGGACAGACTCAGACCCGAGGCGCGCAGCGCCAACATGGCGCGCATCCGCGGCAAGGACACGGGCCCGGAGATCGCCGTCCGAAAGGCGCTGCATGCTGCAGGATTCCGGTTCCGCCTGCACCGCCGCGACCTGCCTGGCACGCCTGACATCGTCCTGCCCGCACTGCGGACGGCCGTGTTCGTCCACGGATGCTTCTGGCACCGGCACGAAGGATGCAGGAACGCGACCGTGCCCGGAACAAGGACCGGGTTCTGGCTGGCCAAGTTCACAGCCAATGCGGAGCGGGACGCAAAAAACGGCGCTGCCCTCGAGGCTCTCGGCTGGAAGGTCGTCGTGATCTGGGAGTGCGAGACCCACCGGGCAGACCGGCTGGCGGACGTCATCCGCGCGCGTCTGCCCGCGCCTGGCGCTCTGCGACGACCCCCAGGAAGTTCCGGAAATCCATCAGCCACGCCGCCTGCGGAGTGGTGAAGGTCCGGTGCAGCGCGGCCGGGACGACCAGCTGCAGGGCGTTGCGGATCATCTCGTCCGTCTGCGCGACCGAGATGCCCGGCTCAAGCGTGAGCAGGTGCTTGCGTTCGATCCGGGCCGCCTCGGCCAGCACCTGCCGCCAGCGGTCCTTGAGGGTCGACTTCACCCCGAGCATCGACAGGAGCAGCGGGTCGAAGCAGGGATCGCGGTAGGCGGCAGAGGACGGAAACAGGAAGTCCGGCCGGCTGTTGCCCTCCGTCCGCGCGCCGCGCTCGTGCCGGATGCCGCAGGCGGTCAGGACTGCCTCGACGTGGTTCTCGAGCGACAGGCCCATGCGCGACTTGCGGCGGTTCTGAACCGACAGGGAGAAGGACAGGAAGCCGTCGACATCGGCCTCGCCGTCAGTCGCAAACCCCGTGCCGAGCCGCTCCGCCACCACGCGCCGCTCAAGCCGTCGGAACAGCGCCTCCTCGAACTCCATCCAGCCCATGAGCGCGCCATCCGCGTCCTCGCGCGGGTCGGGCGCGACCGCATGCCTACGGGCCGCGGCCGAAAGCTCACGCGAGGGCGGGAACTCACGGCCCCAGTCGGCCACGATGCGATCCAGCAGGTCGGCCTCGGGCTCGGCCGGTTCGATGCCCAGCTCCTCGAGGACGTAATTCGCGACGAAATCCAAGCCGCGATCCTCGCGCCCTTCGAAGGACGCAAAACGGAAACCGCCGCCCAGTTCGCCGTCGAGGCCGAAAAGCCAGGCGATCTGGTTTTCGAGGGTCGAACGCTCGGGGGCGACGATGAAAAGGAGCTCCCCGTCCGGCCGCAGGCCGATCACCAGAAGATCGCCCTCGGCGGCCAGCTCCATGACCGCATTCGCCTTGAAGTAGAGCCTCCACTCGGACGAGCGGTGCGGCTGGTTACGGCGGGAATCATACCAGGAGACCGGCGCGGTGTCCGTGACCCCCTCATTCTCGCCGCCCAGCCAGATGAACCGGGCAGAGCGGTTGCGGAACTCCTCCGGCCCAAGGACATTGCGCAGCGCCTCAACGCCGTTGAACTCGTGCTGGTTCGAGCGACGGGTGTCCGCCTCTACGACGGCAAGCCGCTTCGCCGCAACCCGGACGAAATGGTCCGACAGGGAACCGTACCGCACCGGCTCACTCCGCAGCGACGGTGTCCAGCACCTGACCTATGGCGACAGCCCGCAGGATAACGGGCCGCAGGTGGCGCGCGACGGCTGTCACCACCGGCACGACAACCGAGTTGCCGAACTGGCGGTACGCCTGCGTGTCCGATACAGGAATCAAGAAATCCGAGCCGCCCGGCCGGTCGAAACCCATGAGCCGTGCACACTCCCGCGGCGTCAGGCGCCGCGGATTCCGCCCCGGCCCCTGATCCACGAGGATCTCGGAACCGTCCTTGTGGTAGCGGGCCGACAGCGTGCGCGCGACGTCATTCGGCCCGGTCAGGCCGAAGCCGAAGCCGTTGCCCTTGGCGCGGTGCTTCTCGGCATAGGCCTGAAGGTAGCCCCAGAGATGGTCGGAAAGCGTGTAGCGCGCCTGCACGCGGCCCCGCTCGTCGAGAAACTGAGGATCAGTCTCCGTCCCGTCCTCGCGATGCAGGATGGAGCCGAAGCGCGGGCCTTCCCCGGCCGGCGGCAGCTGCATGGTCTTGAGCTCGACGTCGAGCCCGAGATCGCCACGGACTGCCGCGATGAAGATCCGCTCGCGGTGCTGCGGAACGAAGCAGCGCGCGTCGATGACGCGGTGATCCATCCTGTAGCCGAGTTCCTGCGTCAGCACCGAGCGGATGACCCGGAAGGTGTTCCCACGGTCGTGCGACAGCAGGTTCCGCACATTCTCGAGGAGGACGACCTTCGGCCGCTTGGCCTCGATGATCCGCGCGACGTCGAAGAACAGCGTCCCCTGTGCTTCGCAGGCAAAGCCGTGCGCCCGGCCCAGCGCGTTCTTCTTCGACACTCCGGCGATGGAGAAAGGCTGGCAGGGGAAGCCAGCAAGGAGCACGTCGTGATCCGGGATGGAGGCCGGATCCACCTTGGTGATGTCGCCCTCGAACCGGTGCTCCGGCCCGTCGCGGAAGTTGGCGCGGTAGGTCCGCTCGGCAAAGCGGTCCCATTCCGAGGTGAATACGCAGCGCCCCCCGATGGCGTCGAACCCGCGCCTCAGGCCACCGATTCCAGCGAACAGGTCGATGAAGCGGAAATCGCCCAGCGGCAGGTGCGGCTCGCCCATCCGGCGCAGCCGCGCCAGCGCCTCCGCCTCGGCCGCGACCTCGCCATGTTCCCAGCGGTAGACGGTGCTTTTCGAGACCCCGAGCAGGGCCGCCGCACCGTTCAACGAGAGAGCCGCGGCACGGCGAAGCTCGGAAAACTCGGTCATGGTGGCTGATCTCCCTGGGAATGTTTTTCCCACACTCGCACACGAACAATGTTGGAACAAGCGTTAAATGCCCATTAAGGCGGGAACTAAACTTGGGCTGAACGGCCCTTGCGCCCGCACGCAGGTTCGCGGCCGGAGACGTGAAGAACGTTCGAAGCACAAAACGGGAAAAGGGAAAACCGATGGGAAAACCGTTCCGCGGCAGGCTGCTCTGTTGCGGGCTAACCTTTTGAAGATAAATGGAGGCGGGTACCGGAATCGAACCGGTCTACACGGATTTGCAATCCGCTGCGTAACCTCTCCGCCAACCCGCCGGAGCCTGGGGTTTGCTAGGGTTTTCCGACGCCGGGGTCAAGGGGGTTCTGGGGGCAGGGCAGGAGGCCGGGCCGTGAACGACACGGCGGAGCTAGGCGTCCCTGGCCCATGGCCCATGATGATGGTCCTGGCCGTCCAGCCGCTCGAAACCATGCGCGCCGAAATAGTCGCGCTGCGCCTGGATCAGGTTGGCGGTGCCGCGCGCGGTGCGCATCATGTCGAACCAGGCGAGACCGGCCCCCAGCGCGGGCAGCGGGTGGGCGTGCAGGATGCCCTGGGCCAGCAACTGGCGCAGCGCCGGCGTGGTTCTTTCCAGCAGGCCGGCAAAATGGGGCGCCATCATCAGGTTGCGGCCGGGATCCTGGGCCAGGGCAGCCGCCATGTCATTCAGCATCGCCGAACGGATGATGCAGCCCGCGCGCCAGACCCGGGCGATGCCGGGCAGGTCCAGTTGCCAGCCAAAGGCGCGGCCGGCGGCCTCGATCATCGCAAAACCTTGCGCATAGCACAGGATCTTGCCGGCGATCAGCGCCTGTTCCAGTAGCGCCGGCGCGATGACGAAGCCCTGCGCACCGGCGCCGAATCGCGCCTGGCCGGCGGCGCGTTCGCCGATGCGGGCCGACACGTTGCGCGCCATCACCGCCGCCTCGATCACCGGGATCGGCGCGGCCAGGTGCTGGGCCTCGACCGCGGTCCAGCGACCGGTGCCTTTCTGCCCGGCGGCGTCCAGGATCGCGTCCAGCATCGGCCCGTCGCCGTAGGGGTCGCGGGCGGCGGCGACGCGGGCCGAAATCTCGATCAGATAGGATTGCAGCGCCCCGCGGTTCCAGTCGGCGAAATGCTCGGCGATTCGGCCGGCGGACAGGCCCAGCCCGTCGCGCATCACCCCGTAAACCTCGGCGATCATCTGCATGTCGGCATATTCGATGCCATTGTGGACCATCTTGACGAAATGTCCGGCACCGGCCTCGCCCATCCAGCTTGCGCAGGGGGTGCCGTCCTCGGCCCGGGCGGCGATGGCCTGCATGATCGGGGCGATGCGGTCCCAGTCGGCGCGGGCGCCGCCGCCCATGATGGCGGGGCCGTGGCGCGCGCCCTCCTCGCCGCCCGAAATGCCCATGCCCAGAAAGCGCATCGGCAGACCGGCCGCCGCGCGGCGGTTGGTGTCGTGGAAATTGGCATTGCCGGCATCGACGATCAGATCGTCAGGGCTCAGCAAGGGTGCCAGCGCGGCGATCTGCTCATCGACCGCCGCGCCGGCGGGCACCATCAGGATGATGGTGCGCGGGGCGGCGATGGCGGCGACCAGCTGGGCCGGGGACTCGGTCGGGATGATGCGATCGGCCAGCGCCCCGGCCTGGGCGTGAAAGCGGCGCGTGACCTCGGTGGTGCGGTTCCAGACCGCGATGGGGAAGCCCTTTTCGGCGATATTGGCCGCCAGCGCCGCGCCCATGGTGCCAAGTCCGATCAGGCCGATGCGGGCGGTGGCTGTGCTTGGGTCGGTCATGGCGACATCCTTTCGCAGGCGCGTTCGCAAGGACGCGGCACCGCCGCCGGAACGCATGATGTTATCGATAACATCGCGCGGCAGGGCTGCCAAGATCGCGCCCGGGACACACAAGCGTCAACAAACCAATCGCCAAAAAGCCGAAAGCGGCCCGAAGGCCGCTTTTCGCATTCCATTGTGGAAGATTTTTGGAGCGGGCGATGAGATTCGAACTCACGACCCTAACCTTGGCAAGGTTATGCTCTACCCCTGAGCTACGCCCGCACTCCGTATCCGGTGGCCTTGCCGCCGGTGAGGCGTCATTTATGAGAGTGCGCTGGGGGCTGCAAGGGGAAAAATCGCCCCGCAAGGAAAAATTTTGCCCTTCTTCCGCGCGCGACTGTCGGTTGGCCGAGGACTTGACCGGATGGGCGGTTCGTGTGTGGATGGCGCCGAAGATTTCGAGGCGGGCATGAAACCATCCGAACAGTTGTCGGAATTCGTGCGGACTGCGCTGGCGCAGGGCGCGCCGGCCGTGCAGTTGCGGCAGGCGCTGGCCGATGCCGGCTGGTCCGAGCCCGAGATTTCCGCCGCCCTGGACGGCTGGCAATCCCGGCCGGGCCTGCCGCCTGTGCCGCGCCCGCGCCCCTATGCCTCGGCGCGCGAGGCGCTGCTTTACGGCTTGCTGTTCGTGTCGCTGGGCATGGTGGCCTGGCATCTGTGCCAGTTGGGCATGGCGCTGATCGACCGGGCCATCCCCGACCCGGCGCAGGGCTATGGCGGCAACACCTATGCCGAACGCTGGTCGATGGCGGCGCTGATCGCCTTTACCCCCATGTTCGTGCTGTTGGGCCGGCGGCTGGCGCGGCAGGGGGCGGGCAGCCGTGGGCGGTCGCTGGTGCGGCGCTGGTTCGCCTCGCTGACGCTTCTGGGGGCGTCGCTGGTGTTTCTGGGCGATGCAGTGGTCGCGCTGCACGCCTTGCTGGGGGGCGAACTGACCGCGCGCTTTACCGCCAAGGCGCTGCTGGTGGCGATGGTGGCGGGGCTGGTGCTGGCCTATTATCGGGATGAGCTGGATGACTAAGGGCTGGGCAACTGCGGCGCTGGCGCTGCTGGCACTGCTGGCGGTGGTGGCCGGGCTGATCGTGACCGGTGGCCCGGTTCAGGCCCGCAAGGAACGCCGCGACGCCGAGCGCGAAAGCGATCTGCACAGTCTGGCACAATGGGTTTTCTGTATCGCCCGCAGTCGGGCCGATCGTCTGCCCGAAAGCCTTGACGTGCAGGCGCCCGACTGCGACTGGCAGCCGCGCCGGCAGGATCCCTTTACAAGCCAGCCCTATCGCTATGAGTTGCTGGGCCCGCGCCAGTTCCGCCTGTGCGCCGGGTTCGAGCTGCCGCCGGCGCCCCGGCCGGGCCCGGGGGGACGTGATGCCGCCGGCTGCCTGCGCCAGGAATACCTGCCTGCCCCGGCGGTGGCGCCCTAGGGTTCGATCATCCTGTATAGCGGTTGATCCAGCCGGGCAGGCTCCAGCCCACGGGCCAGGAAACGGGGCAGATCGGCCGCGAGGCCGCGAAAGCCCGCCGCGGGCGTCAGCTGCGGGTCGGCCTCGACCCAGAGGTGCAACCCGTCGGCACGCGAATCGCCGCGCAAGGTGATATTGAAACCGTCGCCCGGCCCGTTCGACAGCACGTGACGGTCGCAGTCGCATCCTGCAAATTGCGGCGGATCAAAGGGCAGCACATTGACCAGCGGCGAAAAGAAGAACCGGCTGCGATGACCGATGCCGCAGTCCGCCGCGATCTGTTCGATGCGATAGCGGCCGTGACGGCGCATCAGGCGCAACTGGCCCGCCAGTTCGGTCAGGGTCTGCGCCAGGCTGCGGGAGGGGTCCAGCCGCACAAGCAATGGCAGGATATTGACGACCAGGGCGGGGATGGCGGCGCTGACACTGCCCATCCGCCCCATGAACGGCAGCCACACCGGCATGAGGATCGCCTTTCCCTGCATTTCGCGACGCACCGCCCCGTCATCCAGACGAAGCCCGGCCCAGACCGCACAAAGCATGCTGGCCAGATCGGGCCATCCCAGCGACAGCCTTTCCGCTTGCGCCAGCAGCGGGGCGCGCAATCCGGTCAGGTCATGGCCGGCGGCCAGCGGTCGGGCGGGATAGTTCTCTGATCCCTTCTGCAAGACCTGCGGCCGGGGCGCGTCACTCAGCAGCCGCTGCCAATGCTGGCCGTCAGCGTCATGGCGGGAGCTGGCACGATAGCTGGCCTCTTCGCAAAGATAATCGCGCAACGGACGCAGCTTCGGGCCCGAGGCACTGTCGCGCCCGCAGCGATGCGCTGTGTAAAGCCGCGCGCAACGCTGTTCGATCAGCGCCATGGCGTAACCGTCGACGGCAATGTGATGGTTGCGATTATACCAGATGTAATGTCCTGGACCCAGCCGGATCAGCCACTGCGCCGATATCGGCGCCGTCAGCAGATCAAGAGGTGCCGCGACATCGTGATGCATCAGCTCGAAAGCACGGTCGCGTGGCTGCGATGCATCGGCCAGGTCCAGCGCGCGCAGATCGGGCCTGGCGCCGGCGGCGACGCGCTGGCGCGGCTGGCCGTCGCGCCCCAGTCGCAGCCGCAATGCCATCGCATCTGTTTCGGCGATTGTCTGCAGAATGGCGCGGGCCAAGGCTGCGGGTTGATCGACGCCCTGCAACTCGACGGCATGGGCGACGGTCGAAACCCCCGCGCCGGGATGGAGACGGAACTCCTCCCAGAAATCCAACTGAGCCAGGGTCAGGGGCAACCATGCGCCCTCGGCAAGCTGTTCGTTCATGATACGGGCCCCGGCGATTCGTCAGATAGGGTGGACTGCTGGCGAAAGCGTCGAGGGGGAACGCGGGGCTGGCTTGCTTTGCACGAGAAAACCAAATAAAAATACTCAACTATCGACCCCGGTCAAGGCATCATGACGCCGGCCCAGGCAAAGACTTTTTCCCCAAGACCGGCAGGACCGACATGATCGAATTCACCCCTTGGCCCAAGGATCTGGCCGCGCGCTATCGCGCGGCAGGCTATTGGCTGGACAGGCCGCTGACCCGTATTCTCGACGACACGCTGGCGCGCGACCCGGATGCTACGGCCATTGTCTGCGGTCCGCGCCGTTTCAGCTACGCCGATCTGGACAGGCTGGCACGCAATCTTGCCGGCAGGTTGGCGGGTGCTGGCCTGGGGCGGGGCGATACCGCGCTGGTGCAGCTGCCGAACGTGGCCGAATTTCATGTCGTATTCATGGCGCTGCTGCGTATCGGCGTGGTGCCGGTCAATGCGCTGTTCAGTCACCGTGGACGCGAAATGGCCGAATATGCCCGGCAGATCCGGCCGCGCCTGGTGATCGCTGCGCGCAGCCACGAACTTTTCGCCGACGACAGCTTTGCCAGCCGGTTGCGCGCGGCGGGGGTCCAGAAGGTGCTGTTGCTGGGGGAAAAGGATCCCGGTTGCAGCCTGGAACACTGGCTGACCCCCGGGGATCCGTTGCCGTCGGACGCAGCTCCGACGCCGGCCGATCAGGTGGCCTTCTTTCAGCTGTCGGGGGGGTCGACCGGCACACCGAAACTGGTGCCGCGCACCCATAACGATTATGACTACAGTGTGCGGGAAAGCGCGCGCATCTGCGGCGTGACGTCCGGGACGCGGTTCCTGTGCCCCTTGCCGGCGCCGCATAATTTCGCGCTGAGTTCCCCCGGGGCGTTGGGCGTGTTTCACGCCGGTGGTACATTGGTGCTGGCTGGATCGCCCGATCCGCTGGTCTGTCTGGATCTGATTGCGACCGAACGGGTGACCATGGCGCCGCTGGTGCCCCCGGCTGTTGCGCTGTGGCTTCGCGCGGTCGAGGACGATCCGCGTCGCCGGGCGCAGTTGCAGACGCTGGAATGGCTGCTGGTCGGTGGTGCCAGTCTTGCCGAATCGATGGCGCGGCGCGTGCCGCAGGTTCTGGGGTGTGGCCTGATCCAGGTGTTCGGGATGGCCGAGGGGCTGGTCAATTACACCCGTCGCGACGATCCGCCCGAAATAATCTTCACGACGCAGGGTCGGCCGATCAGCCCGGATGATGAGATCCGGGTCCTGGACGGCCAGGGCCGGCCGGTTCCCGACGGCTGTCCGGGTGCCCTGGCCGTGCGCGGTCCCTATACCTTTCGCGGCTATTATCGCAGCCCCGAGCAGAATAGCGCCGCCTTCGATGCGGACGGATTTTACCACTCGGGCGATCTTGTGGTGCGGCAGAACGGCTATCTGCGGGTGGTGGGCCGCATCAAGGACCAGATCAATCGCGGCGGCGAGAAGATCGCCGCCGAAGAGGTCGAGGCTCTGCTGCTGCGGCATCCCGATGTCGAGCAGGCGGCGCTGATCGCCGTCGCCGACCCGCATCTGGGCGAAAAAAGCTGCGCTTGCCTGGTCATGCGCGCCGGCGCCCGCCTGTCGGCGCCCGCCCTGCGGCGACACCTGCTGGCGCTGGGCCTGGCCGAATACAAGTTGCCCGACCGTTTCCGCCCCATGCCGGAATTGCCGCTGACGGCCGTGGGCAAGATCGACAAGCGCCGGCTGCGGGACAGTCTGGCCGCGACCACCCCAGCCTGAGAGGATGACCATGACAGAAACCGCCCGCATCGACCGCGCCTGGCTGCAATCGCGCATCGAGCGCCTGATCGAGGATGAGACTCCGGTCGATCAGAACGAGAATCTGGTGCTTTACGGCCTTGATTCCATTTCCGTCATGTCCCTTGCGCAGGAGCTGTGCGCGTTGGGCATTCCCGTCAGTTTCCAGGAACTGGCGGCCGATCCGACATTGGCCGCCTGGTGGACGCTGATATCCGAGCGTCAGTCAGCGACGCTGCCCTAGGCGCGCAGCGTCGCCCCGCCGTCCACGTAAAGGTCGGCCATGGTCACATGGCCGGCCTGTTCCGACAGCAGATACATCACCGCCTGCGCGATATCGCCGGGGCTTGCAAGCTTGCCCAGGGGAATGCCGGTGCGGAATTGCGCCAGATCGCCCGCGATCACCTGCTCTTCTCCGTGACCGTGGCGATGATCCCACATTCCGGTCTGCATCGGGGTCAGTGTCGATCCGGGGGCGACGATGTTGCAGCGCACGCCGCGACTGGCCAGTTCCAGCCCCAGGCAGCGGATCAGCATGCTGACGGCCGCTTTCGAGGCCGCATAGGCCCCCATGTTCATACGCGGGATTCCGGCCGCATTGGAACTGACGGCGACGATCGCGCCGCCGCCGGCCTGCGCCATCGCCCGGCCCAATGCGCCGGCGACGTGGAATGTGCCCGTCAGGTTCACATCGATCACCCGGTGCCATTCCTCTGCACTCATCCGGGTTATCGGCCCCACGCTCAACACGCCCGCCGCATGCACGCCCAGAGGCAGTGATCCCTGTTCGGCGACAATGTCGGCGACCGTTGCCGTGACGGCTTCGGCGTCCCGCACATCCATTGGCCGGCAATCGATCCCGGGCAGGGGTGCCGACTGCAGCGCAGCCGCGGTGTCGGTGGCGATCACATAGGCGCCGGCCTTGCTCAGAGCCTCGACCACGGCGCGGCCGATGCCACCGGCGGCGCCCGTCACCAAAGCCGCACGATCGCGAAATCCGGTCAGTTGCATGCCGCATCCTCCCCGCCCGGGCCGGCGCGCAGCGCCTCCAGCGCGGCCGCAGTGGTCAGCGCCACGCCACAGGTGGCGGCGATCCAGGTCATGGCCATATCGAGATCGCGGCGCGAGAAATCGGCCTGCGCGTCGGCGACGGCAAAGGGCTGGATGTCGCGCTGGAACGCCTCGAGCGCGGTGGCCAGGCAGCCGATATGGGCATAGACGCCGCAGATCAGCAGTTGGTCGCGCCCCCTTGCCCTCATGAGGCTGGCCAGGTTCGAGCGTTGAAAGGCGCTGTAGCGATGCTTGACCAGAACGATGTCGCCTGACCGGGGGGCCAGTTCGGGCAGGATGTCCTGATGTTCGGGGATGGCCTGCATCCCGGGGCCCCAAAGATCGGCTTGCAGGCCACGGTCCGGGCGAAACTGGTCGCCCTGCTGGGCGGTGTAGAACACCGGGACACCTGCTGCACGTGCGGCTGCAAGCAGGGCAGCGACATGGTCGATGACCCGGGGCAAGGGCGCGGCCGCGTTGAAGGGGCGACAGAAATAGTTCTGCATGTCGTGCACCAGCAGTGCCAGCCGTGGCAGCTGCGGCTGCCACGGGGCCCGCGCGGCGGGCAGATCGCGGGCGGCGGGCAGATCGTATGGGGTAATTGCGGGCAGGGCCATCACGCGCCCCCGGCAAAACTGCGATCCGCGTCGCATTCCAGCGCGGATGCCGCATCGGGCGGTAGCCCCAGCGCGCTCAGCAGCGCCCCGAACTTGGCGGCGGTCTCGGCCGTTTCGGCGCTGGGGTCCGAGCCGGCAACGATACCGGCCCCGGCATAAAGACGGGCTTGCGCGCCGTCGATCTGCGCGCAACGGATGGCGACATGCCAGATCCCGTCGCCCCGGGCATCGCACCAGCCCACCGCCCCGGCGTAAAAATCGCGGGGCACGGGCTCGATCCGTGAAATTTCCTCGGCGGCCTTTTGCGCGGGAACGCCGCAGACGGCCGGCGTGGGATGCAGCGCCGTGGCCAGTGCGATCGAAGGCATGTCGGGGTCGCGCAACCGGCCGTGGATGGCCGTGCCCAGATGCCACATGCTGCGGGTGGCGGTCACCGTCGTGCCCTGGGGGCAGGCAAGCTGCCGGCAGTGGGGCGCAAGCGTATCCAGAATCGCCTCGACCACCAGGGCATGTTCGCGATGGTCCTTTTCGGAGGCTTCTAGCCGGCGCGCGGCATCGCGATCGGCGGCCGGGTCTGGCAGCCGTCGCGCCGATCCGGCCAGCGGGTGCGAACGGATGGCACCGCCGCGCTTGGCCAGCAGCAGTTCCGGCGTCGCACCGCACAGCCTGCGCCCCCCGGGCAGCGCGACGCAAAAGGCGGTAATTGCCGGATCGGCCTGCAACCGAGCCATCAGTGTCGGCACCGGGATCGGTCGCGGTGCCTGCAGCAGCAGGCTGCGGGCAAGAACGATCTTTTGCAGCCCATCCCCGCGCGCCGGCGTCATCAGCCCCAGGGCATGCCGGACCATTTGCGCATATCGGGATGGTTCCGGCTCGGCGCGCACATGCCATTCGCAGGCGGCAGGCATGGGGTCGGTGACAGGTTCGGGCGACGCATCCGCGGCAGGATCGGCATGCCACAGGCAATCTTCGGCGTCGCGGTCAAAGGGCAGGGCACCGCCGACCACCGCGGTCGGGCTGCCGTTCAGGGCCGCTGCCGCACGCTGGCTGCGATCACTGGCCGGACCGGGCGGCAGGCGCAGGCCGGTTCGTGCCGTCATGCTGCCCTCGGGTCCGCTGAAACGGAAGGGCGCCGGCTGACTTACGGGCATCGCCGTCGTCGCGGCGGTCTGGGAAAGAGGCAGGTTCATGCGAAATCTCGGACTGCAGACCGGAACACCCCCGCGCCCCGCAAGGCGCGCAACACGGCGGCGACCCGGCCCGGGTGTTCGGGCTATGGCTATCGGTGGGGTGGCGGGCGGTCGACGCTTTGCGACCTGGGCGGGGACCACGACAGGTCCGCCCATGGCTTCCGGCATCGTTCTGGCAAAGCGACGCCGCAAAGGCAAGTAAAAAAATCAGGTATTAACTTTCCGACACGATGTGGCGGCTGTCACGGCAAAATCGTGTCGCGGCGGGAACCCGGTTGCATCGCGCGGGGTTCGGGGCCGTAGCCAATCGCAGGTGCCCGCATGTCCAGTCCGGTTCGCATCGATGACGACGCCGTGCCGCAGGTTCCCGGCCCGGACGCCGCCACAGGGCAGCCATTCGACCTGAGCCGGGCGCGGGTCTGCGTTCTTGTCAACATGGGCTCGGGACGGCAGGCCGGCGACCAGATCGCGGAACGGCTGGAACGGGTGCTGGCGCCACGCGTGGCCAGCCTGACGCTGCGGGACAGCGGCAGCGGTGCCGATCTGACGGGACTGGCGCGGCAGGCGATCGCGCAGGGCTGCGACCTGATCGTTTCGGTCGGCGGTGACGGCACGCAGGCTGCGGTGGCGGCCGCCGTGGCCGACAGCCCGGCGGCGATGGCGGTCATTCCCGGCGGCACCTTCAACTATTTCGCCCGCGACCTCGGCAGCGGCGAAACCCCCGACGAGGCGCTGCGCATGTTCGAGGCGCCGCGCCTGCGCCTGGTCGATGTCGGCGACATGAACGGCATGGTGTTTCTGAACAATGTCAGCTTCGGCGCCTATCCCGAGATCCTGAAGCATCGCGAGGATGTCTATCGGCGCTGGGGTCGCTCGCGCCTGGCGGCCTATTGGTCGGCGGTGGCGGCGCTGTGGAACCTGCGCCGGCCGCTGCGGCTGATCGTCACCGCAAACGGCCAGCAGCGCCAGTTCGTGAGCGCCCTGGTCTTTGTCGCCAAGAGTGCCTATCAGCTGGACAGTTTCGGGCTCGAGGGGGCCGACCGCGTGCGGGCCGGCGATCTGGCGCTGCTCATTGCGCGGGCGCGCCGGCCGGGGCCGCTGGTGCGGGCGGCCCTGCGCCTGGCGCTGGGCAAGTCGGCGCGCTATCAGGATTTCGACCTGATCACCGCCCCCGAAATCCGCATCGAAACCTTGCGTAGCCGGCAGTATGTCGCCCATGACGGGGAAAAGACATGGATGCAGTCGCCGTTCGATTGCCGCGTGCGGCGGCGGGCCTTGCGTGTTCTGGTGCCGGCGCCAGAACCGGCCGCGGCGGCGGGCATGGATAACGGGCCCGGCACAGCATGACCCGAATCCTGCATCTGTCCGATCTGCATTTCGGGTATGAGCGCGCGGCGCTGGAGGCCGCGCTGCTGGACCGGGTCAACGCTGCGGGCGCCGATCTGGTGGTCGTCACCGGCGATCTGACCCATCGCGGCCGTTCGGCGCAATTCATCCAGGCCGCCGCTTTCCTGCGCCGGATCGAGGCCCCCTTGATCGCGGTGCCGGGCAATCACGACATTCCGCTGTTCAAGCTGATGGACCGGATGCTGACCCCCTATGTGCGATGGAAGCGGCACATCGCCCCGGAACTGGAGCCCACCGGGCATGTCGGCACCGTGCGCGTGCAGGGGGTCAACAGTGTCGATCCCCTTGCCTGGCAGCGCGGCATCATCACCCGGGAACAGGTGGCCCGCGTCGTTGCCGGGCTCGAGGCGGGGTGCATCAATATCGTGGCCCTGCACCATCCGATGCAGCAGGGCCCGCAGGTGGACAAGGCGCTGATGCAGGGGGCGACGACCGCGCTGGGCCGATTCGAGGCCGAGGGCGTGCATCTGGTGCTGTCCGGACATCTGCATCGCTGGTCGCTTGGCGCCTTTCTGGGTCCGCAGGGACGGCCCTTGCTGCAATTGCAGGCCGGGACCGCGCTGTGCGCCCGCCCCGGCGACCTGCAGAACGAATTCTGCGTGCTGGACTGCGATGGCTCCGACCTGCGGGTGATCCGTCACGTCGCGCCGATGGACGAGCCGGGTTTTCGTCCGCCGCAGGAACTGCGCTTTTCGCGGCGGAACGGGCTGTGGCAGCCCGCCGGTCAGGCGGCGGGCTTGGCCTCGACCCGCAGCTGACTGCCCCAGGGATCGATCAGCGGCCCGGTGCCCAGCCGGTGCAAAGGTTCCGGGTCGGCGGCCAGCACCACCTCGGCCAGGCCGGCGGCATCGGCGCTGCGCGGTCCGGCACCGCGGCTGTGCCAGACATTGGTGGCCAGATGGTGATGATAGCCGCCGCTGGCAAAGAAGCTGGCGCCGGGCACATGGGCCATGCGCTTCATGCCCAACCCGTCGGTATAAAACGCCTCGGCCCGGGCCAGATCGCCCACCTGCAGGTGCACATGGCCGATGACGGTGCCGTCGGGGGCGCCGGTCCAGCGGCCGTCGGCGGCGGCGGCCAGATCGGCCAGATCCAGCCGACGTGTATCCATCACCACCTGATCGCCCCGGCGTGGCCAGGCGTCGCGGGGACGGTCCACATAGACCTCGATCCCGTTGCCCTCGGGGTCGCGCAGATACAAGGCTTCGCTGACCAGATGGTCCGAGGCCCCGGTCAGCGGCTGGCGGGCATCGGCCACGTGGCGCAGCCAGCGGCCCAGCGCGGCGCGGTCGGGCAGCAGGAAGGCGGTATGGAACAGCCCGGCTTCCTCCGGGCGCGGGCGAGCGGCCCGATCCTGACGCAGTTCGACCAGCGCCTGCTGGCCCTGGCCCAGCGTCAGGCTTTCGCCATCACCGGAAATCCGGTTCAGTCCGATCACGGATTGGTAGAAATCGCCGATCCGGTTCAGATCGTTGACGATCAGCGCCACGCGGCCGATCTGAAGGGGGGCGTCACTGCTGGCCATGGTCCTGGGCTCCTGTCTGGGATGCGCTCAAGATAGCGCGGCGACGTTTGCGCCGAAATGGCGCCAGTCGTGGAATTTTATCTCCGTATCGGCGACAATGACGGTGGATTGCCTTTGCCTGCGGCGGCAGGCATCATGCATCGCCCCGATCACGGACCTGTCATGACCGCCAAGACCCCTTCCCGGCCGCAACCCCGGCCGCAGCGCCGCATGGCAACGCCAGCGATGCTGCCGCGCGATGCCGCCCCCGATCCGGCGCCACTGGCCGCCGACCCCGCGCGGATGGAGATTTTCCTGGTCGCCACCCCGGGCCTCGAAGAGCCCCTGGCGCAAGAGGCGCGCGCCCTGGGCCTTGACGCCCAGGTCATCCCCGGCGGGGTCGGTTTCATCGGCGGCTGGCCCGAGGTCTGGCGCGCCAATCTGGCCCTGCGCGGCGCGACGCGGGTGCTGGCACGCATCGGCGCCTTTCGGGCGCTGCATCCGGCACAGCTGGACAAGCGGGCGCGGCGTTTCCCTTGGGCCGACTGGTTGCGCCCGGATGTGCCGGTGCGGGTCGAGGCGACCAGCCGCAAGTCGCGCATCTATCACGCCGGCGCCATCGCCCAGCGCATCGAGGCGGCGCTGCGCGACAGTCTGGGGGTGGAGCTGGCCGATGATGCGCCCCTGACCCTGAAGGTGCGGATCGAGGACGACCTGTGCACGCTCAGCCTGGATACATCGGGGGAATCGCTGCACAAGCGCGGCCACAAGCAGGCGGTGGGCAAGGCGCCGCTGCGCGAGACCATGGCGGCGATGTTCCTGCGCCAATGCGGTTTTGACGGAACCCAGCCGGTGCTGGACCCGATGTGCGGATCGGGCACCTTTCCGATCGAGGCCGCGGAAATCGCCGCCGGGCTGTTGCCCGGCCGCCAGCGCGGCTTTGCCTTCGAGCTGCTGCCCGGCTTTGACGCGCAGGCCTGGGCGGCCATGCGCGCCCAGCCGGTGGCGCGGGTGCCGGGGGTGCGGTTTTTCGGCAGCGACCGCGACGCCGGCGCCATCCGCATGAGCGAACAGAACGCCCAGCGGGCCGGCGTGGACGCCTGGGTGCAGTTCCGTCAGGCCGCCATCGCCGATCTGGAACGCCCCGAGGGGCCGCCGGGGCTGGTGATGATCAACCCGCCCTATGGCGCCCGCATCGGCAACAAGGGGCCGCTGTTCGGGCTGCATGCCGCGCTGGGCGAGGTTCTGCGCCAGCGGTTCCAGGGCTGGCGCGTCGGCATGGTCACCAGCGAGGCGCAGCTGGCACGCGCCACCGGCCTGCCCTTTGCCGAGCCCGGCCCCTATGTCGCCCATGGCGGGCTGAAGGTGCGGCTGTGGCAAAGCCGGGTGCTGTGACGCGGGGGCCGGACCGCCGCCCCCGATCTCAGTCCTTTCCGTGGCGGGCGGCGGGCCGGCGCGCGGGCCAGCGCGGCAGGGCGGGGACCAGCAGCGGCTCGTTCGGACGGATGACACCGGCCAGCCAGAACAGATCGGCCCGCGCCATGGCGATACAGCCCGCGGTCGGAAAGCCCGGCCGCCGCCATTGGTGCAGAAAGATCGCCGATCCCGCCCCCGGCCGGGCATCGGGCCAGTTCCAGTCGGTGACCAGCACGATGTCGTAAAGCGGATCGGGGCGACGCAGCGCCTCGTGACTGGCTGCCAGCGGCGCGCGCGCCAGCCGGTTGTATGCGGCATGATCGCTGTCGTCGCACCACAGGTCGCCCGGCAGGATCGGCCGCGCCCAGGGTGCGGGCCGCGCCACCCGGTCCGGTCGATAAAGCAGCCCGATGATGCGGTGCCGGCCCAGGGGCGTCGCGCCGTCGCCTTCGCGCTTGTCGGCGCGCAGCCCGCCGCGCCCGACCGAACAGGGCAGCACCCGCCCGCGTGCCCACAGCCCCATCGGCGTCAGCCGGATCACAGCAGATGCCCCGATTTCTGGGCCTTGATGTCCAGATAGCCGGTATTGTGACGGTTGCGCGGGGTGATCAGCGGCACCCGTTCCGCCACCTCGATGCCCTGACCCTGCAACATTGCCACCTTGCGCGGATTGTTGGTCATCAGCCGAACAGAGGCAAAGCCCATCCGTTTCAGGATGCCGGCGCCGATGCGGAAATCGCGTTCGTCGTCCTGAAAGCCCAGGCGATGATTGGCCTCGACCGTGTCGAAGCCCTGGTTCTGCAGCGCATAGGCGCGCATCTTGTTGGCCAGGCCGATGCCGCGGCCTTCCTGGTTCAGATACAGCAGCACCCCGCTGCCGTTCGCCCCCATCGCCGCCAGCGCCGCCTGCAACTGCGGGCCGCAATCGCATTTCAGGCTGCCCAGCACATCGCCGGTGAAACAGGCCGAATGCAGCCGCGCCAGCACCGGCGCCTGACGCGAGGGCGCGCCGATCTCGACCGCGTAATGTTCGGCCTCGCCAGTGTCGGGGCGAAAGATGTGCAGCCGCGCATCCTCGGCCGCCATCAGCGGCAACCGCGCCGCCGCCACCGGCGCCATCGCCGCCTCGGCCGCCATCTGCGCCAGCGCCGGGCCGGGCGCCAGCCGGGTCAGTTCGGCGGGGGGCTGCGCGACCGCCACCATCAGCACCGCCGGCAGCAATTGGGCAGATTTCGCCAGCGCGATCGCGGCGCGATGCGGGGCGACATCGCCGCCGCGCGGGCTGCGGAACGGCCCCTTCAGCGGCGTCATCAGATCGCCGGCCGGATCGGCCACCGCGCGCAACCAGGTCACATCCGCATCCGTCGGCATTTCGATGCGTGCCAGATCGCCGTCATAGACCCGCGCCTTCAGCGTTTCCGCCCGCGGCTGGGTGATGGCCAGGACCGCCGGCCCCAGCGCCCGCATCGCCGCCAGTCGCTCGGGGCGCAGGGTTTCGACCGCCGCCACCAGCTGGTCGGCGATGACCACCGGCAGCCCCATGCGCAGGTCGGCGCGGGCCCGCGACAGGGTCTCGATCAGGGTGGGGATCAGGCTCATGGCACCCGCCGGATTGAAACAAACTGAAACATAGCGCGGTTTTCCGACAACTCCATGTGAGAACTGTTGCAATCGGCTTTACGCCCCCGTCAGCCACCATCACCTTTCCGCCATAAAGCCAAAGGAGGCAAGAATGGCCGGACTGAAAAAGATTCTGCTGGTGGATGACGAGGAAGACCTGCGCGAGGCCCTGGCCGAGCAATTGACCGCCACCGAGGATTTCGAGGTCCACGAGGCCGGGTCGGGGCACGAGGCGGTCGAGCGCACCAAATCCGCCATCTTCGATCTGGTGGTGCTGGATGTGGGCCTGCCCGATACCGACGGGCGCGAATTGTGCAAGCGGCTGCGCAAGCAGGGCGTGAAATGCCCGGTGGTGATGTTGACCGGGCACGACACCGACGCCGACACCATCCTGGGGCTGGACGCGGGCGCCAACGACTACATCACCAAGCCGTTCAAGTTCCCGGTGCTGCTGGCGCGGCTGCGTGCGCAGTTGCGCACGCATGAACAGTCCGAGGACGCGATCTTCCAGCTGGGCCCCTATACGTTCAAGCCGGCGATGAAGATGCTGATCGACGCCAAGGACCGCAAGATCCGCCTGACCGAAAAGGAAACCAACATCCTCAAGTTCCTGTATCGGGCGCAGGACGGGGTGGTGCCGCGCGATGTGCTGCTGCACGAGGTCTGGGGCTATAACGCCGGCGTCACCACCCACACGCTGGAAACCCACATCTATCGCCTGCGCCAGAAGATCGAACCCGATCCCTCTAACGCGCGGCTGCTGGTGACGGAATCGGGCGGCTATCGGCTGGTGGCGTGACGGCACCGGAACGACCGTTGATAAAGGTTAACGGCGGGAACCTGCGCCCGGGCTGCGGGTTCTGATTGCGAAGCCCAGTGGTCGGTGGATGCGGCCACGTTCCCTCTGGCCCACGTTCCCTCTGGCCCACGTTCCCTCTGGCCCATGTGGGCCTCCGACGTGCAGTCCCTGTGCCCCGGCCGCTGGCCGGGGTCTTTTTTCTGGATGCCACGCGGCGCCGGGTTGCCAGTCCTGGGACAACCGGTCCCGGCGGTGGACAAGCGGCCGCGCCCGGCTTAGGGTCCGGCGGCGACAGAAAGGGGCCTTCATGTTCACCATCGCCACCTGGAACATCAATTCGGTCCGCCTGCGCGAGGCGCTGGTGACGCGGTTTCTGACCGAAGAGGCGCCCGACATCCTGTGCCTGCAGGAAATCAAGAGCCCGGTGGACAAGCTGCCGCTGGCAAGCTTTCAGGCGCTGGGCTATCGCCACATTGTCGCGCGCGGCCAAAAGGGGTATAACGGCGTCGCCATCCTGTCGCGGCTGCCGATCACCGACGCCGGCGACCGCGACTATGCCGGGCTGGGCCATGCCCGCCACGTGGCGGCGCGTCTGGAAAACGGCGTCACCATCCACAATTTCTATGTCCCGGCCGGCGGCGACATTCCCGACCGCGAACAGAACGAGAAATTCGGCCAGAAGCTGGATTTCCTGACCGAGATGCGCGACGCCTTTCACGCCGACCGTCCGTCGCGCGCGATCCTGGTGGGCGACCTGAACATCGCCCCGCGCGAGGATGACGTCTGGAACCACAAGGCGCTGCTCAAGATCGTCAGCCACACCCCCATCGAGGTCGAGCATCTGGGCGCGGCCCAGGACGCCGGCGGCTGGGTCGATATCACCCGCCAGGATATTCCCCAGGGCCGGCTTTACAGCTGGTGGAGCTATCGTGCCCGCGACTGGGACGCCGCAGACAAGGGCCGGCGGCTGGACCATATCTGGGCCACCCCCGACATTGCCGGTGCCGGCCACGCCAGCCGCGTGCTGCGCCCGGTGCGCGGCTGGGACCAGCCCAGCGACCATGTGCCGGTGCTGGCCAGCTTCGACCTCTAGGTCGCGGGCGGGCGGCCTTGCATCGCGGGCGGGGCTGCTCCATCTAAGAAGGCGACCGTTTCGCAAAAGGAATAGCGATGCTCGAGCTTGGCTCTGCCCCCGAAAAGACCGCCGCTGCCGACATCATCAAGGATGTGACCGAGGCGAGTTTCATGGCCGATGTCATCGACGCCTCGATGTCGGTGCCGGTGATCGTCGATTTCTGGGCCCCCTGGTGCGGGCCGTGCAAGACCCTGGGCCCGCAGCTCGAGGCCGAGGTCGCCCGCCACAAGGGGCGGGTGCGCATGGCCAAGATCAACGTGGACCAGAACCAGATGATCGCCGCGCAGTTGCGCGTGCAGTCGATTCCGACCGTCTATGCCTTTTTCCAGGGCCAGCCGGTCGATGCCTTCCAGGGCGCGGTGCCGCAAAGCCAGGTCAGGCAGTTCGTCGAAAAACTGGCGGCGCTGGGCGGCGATGACGGCGGGCTGGCCGCCGCGCTGGAAGCCGCCGAGGCCATGGTCGAGGAAGGCGCCTTCGAGGATGCCGCCGAAACCTTTGCCGCCATCCTGGCAGAGGAACCCCAGAACGCCGCGGCCTGGGGCGGGCTGATCGGCGCCCGGCTGGGTGCCGGCGATCTGGCCGCGGCCGAGGCCGAACTTGCCCGCGTACCCGCCGCCATCGCCGGCGCCGCCCCGATCGAGGCCGTGCGCGCGCGGCTGCAACTGGCGCGCCAGGCCAGCAATGCCGGGCCGCTCGACGAATTGCGCCAGCGGGTCGAGGCCGCGCCGGGCGATGCCCAGGCCCGGTTCGACTATGCCACCGCGCTGCATGCGGCGGGGCAGGTAGAGCAGGCGATCGATGAGCTGCTGGAAAGTTTCCGCCGCGACCGCGACTGGAACGACGGCGCCGCCAAGGCGCAGCTGCTGACCATCTTCGATTCGCTCAAGCCCAATGATCCCCTTGTGCAGAAGGGGCGGCGCAAGCTGTCCTCGCTGATCTTTTCGTGACATGCTGCGCGGGATCGACCTGCCGGACAGCCTGGCGTTGTTCCCGCTGAGCGGGGCGGTGCTGCTGCCGCGCACGCGGCTGCCCTTGCAGATCTTCGAGCCGCGCTATCTGCAGATGGTCGAGGATGTGCTCAAGACCCCTTCGCGGCTGATCGGCATGATCCAGCCCGCCGAAGGCGGGCTCGAGGCGCTGGCCGCTGTCGGTTGCGCCGGGCGCATCAGCGCGTTTTCGGAACTGGACGACGGCCGGCTGATGATTTCCTTGCGGGCGATTTCGCGCTTTCGGCTGGAACAGGTGCGGCCGGGCTTTACCCCCTATCTGCGGGGTCAGGTCAGCTGGGCGGGCTATGACCGCGATCTGGCTGCAAGCGCCGAAGAGGACGCGGGTTTCGATCGCGCGGCTTTCGTCGCACGGCTGCAACGCTATCTCGAGCGGCGGGGTCTGGCCACCGATGCCGAGGCAGCGGCCAGCGCCCCTGCCGAGACGCTGATCAATTCCTTGTCCATGCTGCTGCCGCTGGCGCCCGAGGAAAAGCAGGCGCTGCTGGAGGCCCCGACGCTGACGGAACGCCGCGCGCTGCTCGAGGGGCTGCTGGAATACGCGCTGCATGGCGGCGACCACGAGGAGACGCTTCAGTGATCCAGGACAACGAACCCGGCTTCGACCGCCACATGCTCGAGGCGCTGGTCTGCCCGCTGACCCATACCACGCTGCGCTATGATGCCGCCGCCCAGGAACTGGTGTCCGAGGCGGCGGGGCTTGCCTTTCCGATCCGGTCGGGCATCCCGATCATGCTGGTCAGTGAGGCGCGCCGGATCCGGGACTGATCGCTCGGCCCCGGCCCGGCGCCCCGGGTCAGAAGAAGCCCAGCTTCCGGGGCGAATAGCTGACCAGCATGTTCTTGGTCTGCTGATAGTGGTCCAGCATCATCTTGTGGGTTTCGCGGCCGATGCCCGACTGCTTGTAGCCGCCGAAGGCCGCGTGGGCCGGATAGGCGTGATAGCAGTTGGTCCAGACCCGGCCCGCCTTGATGCCGCGACCCATGCGATAACAGGTATTGGCATCGCGCGACCACACCCCGGCGCCCAGACCATAAAGGGTGTCATTGGCGATTTCCAAAGCCTCGTCCTCGGTCTTGAAAGTGGTGACCGATACCACGGGGCCAAAGATTTCCTCCTGAAAGATGCGCATCTTGTTGTGACCGCGGAAGATGGTCGGCTGGATGTAGTAACCGCCCGACAGCTCGCCGCCCAAGTCTGCGGCCTGGCCGCCGGTCAGCAGCTCGGCCCCTTCTTTCAGGCCGATGTCAAGGTAGGACAGGATCTTGTCGCGTTGCTCGGCCGAGGCCTGGGCGCCGATCATCGTGTCGCGTTCGCGCGGATCGCCCTGGCGGATGGCGCGGGTGCGCTGGATGGCGCGTTCCATGAACTGGTCGTAGATCGATTCCTGCACCAGAACCCGCGACGGGCAGGTGCAGACCTCGCCCTGGTTCAGCGCGAACATGGTAAAGCCTTCCAGCGCCTTGTCGAGGAAATCGTCGTCCTCGCGCGCCACATCGGCAAAGAAGATGTTCGGCGACTTGCCGCCCAGTTCCAGCGTGACCGGAATCAGGTTTTCCGAGGCATATTGCATGATCAGACGGCCGGTGCTGGTTTCGCCGGTAAAGGCGATCTTGGCGATGCGCTTGCTGGAGGCCAGCGGCTTGCCCGCCTCGAGCCCGAAGCCGTTGACGATGTTGACCACGCCTGGCGGCAAGAGATCGGCAACCAGGTTCATCCACACCATCACCGAGGCCGGCGTCTGTTCGGCGGGCTTCAGCACCACGCAATTGCCGGCCGCCAGCGCCGGCGCCAGCTTCCAGCAGGCCATCAGCAGCGGAAAGTTCCAGGGAATGATCTGGCCCACCACCCCCAGGGGTTCGTGAAAGTGATAGGCGACGGTGTCGTTGTCGATCTGGCTGATGCTGCCTTCCTGGGCGCGCAGAACCCCGGCGAAATAGCGGAAATGGTCGATGGCCAGCGGCAGGTCGGCGGCCATGGTTTCGCGGATCGGCTTGCCGTTGTCCCAGGTTTCGGCGGTGGCCAGCAGTTCCAGGTTCTGTTCCATCCGGTCGGCGATGCGCAGCAGGATATTGGCGCGTTCGGCCGGCGCGGTGGCGCCCCACTTGTCCCGCGCGGCATGGGCGGCATCCAGCGCCAGGTCGATGTCCTCGGCCGACGAGCGGGCGATCTGGCCGATTTCGGCACCGGTGATGGGTGTGGTGTTGGTGAAATAGCGCCCTGCTGTCGGGGCCACCCACGCGCCGCCGATGAAATTGTCATAGCGCTGCTCGAAGGGCAGCGAGTTCACCCCGCGAAAGGGGTGGGTCTGATCGTTCGGCATGGTTCTCCTCCTGTCGTGCCGGCGCTGCGGCCGGCTGGGGACAGGCTGCCGCCGGCACGGGCGGCCGGTCAACGCGGCGGGCGTGCAAGCCCGGGCCAGGTGTTTCATCCCCGAGACAGTCGCCCCGGATTTTCCGCGATGCCCAGCCGCGCCATGCGCCGATACAGGGTCGCGCGTCCGATCCCCAGGGCGCGGGCCGCGGCCGAGACATTGCCCTGAGCGCGCGCCAGCGCCCGCATCACCGCGGCGCGTTCGGCACGTTCCAATCCCGTGGCCTCGTCGGGACGTCCCAGCAGGTCGGAAGCCGGGCGCGGCCGCAGGCGACCTTCGCGTTTCAGGCCAAAGGCGCGGCGGGCGGCGCGGTTGGCGCCGATGGTCAGGTCATTGCCATCCACCGCCAGCAACAGCGCCGGCGCTTCGGGGGTTTCGGGCTGGGCGGCGATGATGCGCGCGCCGGGAAAAGAGGCGCGAAAGAACGCGGCCTCGATCAGCCGGGCGCTGTGGGCCACCTGCGCCGCGATCAGCGCGTTCCAGGCCTGGGTGTGGTCCGCCCGGGCCGAACTGACGTCCAGCGCCGCCATCAGCCTGCCGTCCGGTCCCCAGATCGGTGCATCCATGCAGGACAGCCCGATGTTGGCGGCATAGAAATGTTCGTCGCGGTGAATGGTGACCTGCCGCCCCTCGGCAAGGCAGGTGCCGATGCCGTTGGTGCCCTGGGCTGCCTCGGACCAGTCGGCGCCCGGCCACAACCCCCATCCGCGAAAGGTGGCATCATCGGCGGCGCTGACGCGGTGGTCCAGCACGATGCCCTCGGCGTCGGTCAGCATCACGTTGCAGCCTGCGGCGCCCAGCAACTGGAACAGCTGGTCGAACTGCGGCCCGGCGATGGCGATGAGCCGCCCCAGCCGTTCCTGGCGTAGCCGCAGATCGCCGGCCGGCACCTGCCGGCGCGGCGGTGGCGCGGCCGGATCCAGCCCGTGGCGGATCATCGAGCGCCGCCAGCTGGCCGCCAACCGGCTGAGATCGCCGGGCGAGGCGGCGGCCTGGGCCACGCGATCCTCGTGCCGGGGCGGCTGCCCGCGCGCGTCCAGACTGCCCGTCCGGCCGTGGCCGGGCGGAACGCGGGCATCGGGGCGACAGGCGGATCGGTCGGACAAGGCTTCCTCCGCGGCGGCCGGGCTGGGGCCACTATGGGCCCAGGCATGCCCTTGCGGCAAGCAATGCTTTCGTGATCGGCCCGGGCAGCCGCGCTAGCGCGTCACCGCGACACTGCCGCCGTCGGTCCAAGCGCGGTATTCCGGCCGATACATGTCCTCGACGCTGGCGGCGGGGTGGCGATAGCGACCCGGCGTCACCGCGCGGGCGATATAGGCCAGGCGGAACGGCTCGGCCGAGGTCCAGTTCAGCGCCGCGGCAAAGCGGTCGGCGCGGAATTCGACCATCTCGGCCTCGGTCTGGCCCTCGAGCCAGTCCAGCGCCGCGACGTCGCCGGCGCGCAGCAGATTGGGATTGTCGATTTCCCAGCCCGCCGGCAACGGGTCGGTGACGATCAGCCGGCCGCCTCCTTCGGCCTGGGGGATGACATCGATCACCACCACCAGACGTTGGCCCTGTGGCAGGCTGGCGGGATCCAGCGCCTCGCCCTGCAGATTGTAATGGCTGCGGCGGATGGTGTAGCCGCGGCCGCCGGCGTCGGGGCTGGCGGCGGGCTTGCCGGTCGCGGTCAGCGTCACCTCAAGCGCGCGGTCGCCGGTATTGGCCAGGCTGGCATCGGCGGGCAGGGTCGCGATGGCACGGGTCATCGCCACCCCGTTCAGCAGCG
Source organism: Paracoccus sp. SMMA_5_TC (assembly GCF_009696685.2). Classification (NCBI taxonomy): domain Bacteria; kingdom Pseudomonadati; phylum Pseudomonadota; class Alphaproteobacteria; order Rhodobacterales; family Paracoccaceae; genus Paracoccus; species Paracoccus sp. SMMA_5_TC. The sequence goes on along the minus strand of NZ_CP102355.1, from coordinate 623,199 downwards.
CCGGCGGGGTCGAGCCATGCAGGGCTTGCGCCGCCATCACCGTCCAGACCGCTTCCTGCGTGGACAGGCTTTCGCCGGCCTCGCCGCGGCGGGCGATGGCCTGGGCCAGCTGACTGGACAGTTCGGTGGCCTCGACCGCCTTGCTGCCTGCTTCGGTCGCCAGCGCCAGCACGGCGGCGGCATCGCGCAGCATGGTGCCGTAATCGGCGCGAAAGCCCTGGGGTTCGGGCGCGTCCAGATCGATCAGCCGCCGCGCCTGGGTGAACATGCGGTCGGCGCGCTGCTGATCGCCATAGGCGGCCAGCGCCGCGCCCAGGTTGGCCGCCGCCATCGGCGTCGAGAAAGCCGCCGCCGCGGTGTCGGCGTAATAGCGCAGGTCGCCCGCCGTGGCCGCGCGTTCCCGCGCCAGCACCGCCAGCGCATATGCCAGGGCGGCGTTTTCCGCGGCCGCGGCGGCGGTCGGTTCGGTGGCGTAGTTCACGCGGTTGCGCAGATTGTCCAGCGCCTGGCGAAAGGCGGTGTCGGGCACCATCTGGCCGGCGCTGCGCGCCCGCGACAGGAAATCGGTGACATAGGCCTCGAGCCACAGATCGCCCTGATCCGCTGCCCACAGGCCAAAGCCGCCGCTGCTGCCCTGCCGGGTCAGGATGCGGGCGATCGCTTGCGGCACCGCCTGGCCGCTGTCCTCGGTCAGGCCCTGGCTTTCGGCCAGCGCCGGCAAATACAGCAGCGGCAGCGCGCCCGAGGCCAGTTGCTCGGTGCAGCCATAAGGATAGCGCGCCAGCCGCATCAGCGCCCCGGCCACGTCCAGCCGGGCAAAGCCACCGATGGCGGCGCCAAGCTGGGCGCCGGGCAACAGCTCGGCGGTCAGCGCCGGCGGCACGGTGATGCTTTCGCCGGGCTGGATCAGCAGCCGGTCCTGGCGCTGGATGTCGGCTTCGTTCAGCGCCACGGGGATGGCGATGTCCTTGGTCAGGGCGCTGCCGTCGGGCGTGGTCAGGGTCAGGCGCAGGCGGCCCAGCCCCTGATCCGCGCCGGCGGCCAGCGGCAGGCTCAGCTGCGCCTCGGCGCCCTGGGCCAGGTCGATCTCGGCCTGGGGCAGGCTGGCCTCCAGCGCGGCATCGCCGCCGTCCTGGGAAATGGCCAGCTGCATCCGGCCGGCGGGGCCGGCGGCATGGGTCAGCCGCAGCCCCAGTTCGGCCTGATCGCCCGGGGCCAGAAAGGCCGGCGCCGTCACCGTCATCACCACCGGATCGCGCATCAGGACGCTGGCATCGGCCTGTCCCACCGCCTGTTGCGACCAGACCACCGCCATCAGCCGCAATTCGCCGTTGAAATCGCCCACCGGCACCTCGACTCGGGCCTGGCCTTGGGCGTCGAGCGTGAGCGGGCCGGAAAACCAGCTCATCAATTCCTCGGTCGGGGGCGGGGCCTCGGCGCTGGCGGCCATGGCGTCGCCGCCCTCGCGCAGCGCCCCGTCGGGGGCGCCGCTGGGCAGGATCAGCCGGCCGTAAAGGTCGCGCAGCCCGACCCCCAACCGGCGCTGGCCGAAATAGTGCCGGGCTGGATCGGGCGGCTGAAAGCCGGTCAGGTTCAGGATGCCCTGATCGACGGCGGCGATGGTGGCATGGACGCTGTCGCCCGGCGCGGCGCCGCTGACCTGCAGGGTGACGGGAACGGTGCCGCGCGGGCGCGCCTCGGCCGGGGCATCAAGGCTGGCCGTCAGCTGGCGCGCCCCCGGATCGACGCCGGCATGGGCCAGACCCAGCGCCCGCGCCGGGCTGCGGTCGCCCGGCTGAAGCCCCTGCAGCGGCCGGATGGCCGAGACGGTGACATAGACGCCCGCGCCCCAGTCGTCGGTCACCGGCAGTTCCAGGCTGTTGTCGCCCGCCCGCAGCGCCACCGTCTGCAAGGCCACCACCCGGTTCGACAGCACCGAGACCAGCCCCAGCCCGTCGCTGGCGGCCTGAACCTGTAGCCGCGCGGTGTCGCCGCTGCGATAGGCGGGCTTGTCCAGCAGCACCCGCAGCCGGTCGGGGGTTTCGGTGCCGGCGCTGGCCAGCGCGCCCCAGCCGGCATTGAAGGTGATCGCGGCCGCATCGCCCTGGCCCGAGGCCGGCTCGACCACCAGTTCATACTGGCCCCAGGTGACGGGGGCGGCGATTTCTGCCGGCGTGTCGCCGGGCTGGGCCTCGCCTTCGGCGATGCGGCTGCGGCTGGTGATCGCTTCCCAGTTCCACTGGCCGCCCAGGGAATACCACTGGTATTCGGTGTCGATCCGGTTCAGCACCCAGCGCAGCGGCGCCGGGGCGGGCTTCAGATCCGGCCCGACGGCAATCAGCGCAAAGCGCGCCTCGGCGTTTTCGGGGACGGTATCGCCCTCGAACAGGGGGCGGATACCGGGGATGGGCAGTTCGGGCATCACCACGCGGGTGACGCTGCGCTCGACCGGCCGGCCGGCGCCTTCGCGGACATCCAGCACCACCCGGGCCTCGACCGGGCGCGGCCCAAGCTCGCCTGCCGGGGGCAGGTCAAGGCGGGTCTGGAACCGGCCCTGGGCATCGGTCGTGCCCGCGGGCAGGCTGGTCACCACCGGGGTGCTGTCGTCGTCGTGGCGGCCGAAGCGATAGCCGTCGAACCCCGGCAGGCTGTTCAGGGGCGCAAGTCGCAGCGTGCCTTCGACCGGCAGATTGGCGGCCGGGGCGCCGAACAGCCAGCGCGCCTCCAAGGACAGGGGCAGGCTGGCGCCGGCGCGGGCCGGGCCCTCGGGCAGGCGCGGGGTGAAGTCGATGCGTTCGGGGCGGAAATCCTCGACCAGCAGGCGGGTGCTGGCCAGGGCGGGGCCATCGGCCTGGCTGCGCAGCTCCAGCCGCCAGGTGCCGCGGGGCGCGGTGGCGGGGATGGTCCAGGCCAGGGTGGCGCCGCCGGCGCCGGCGGCGTCGGGCCGGATGCGCGCGGCCTCGACCCCGTCGGGGCGCAGCAGCACTGCCGTCAGCGGCAAGTCCTCCAGCGCCGCGGCGCGGGCGTCGCGGGCCAGCACGGTGGCGTTCACTGTTTCCCCCACGCGATAGGCGCCGCGATCGGTGGTCAGGAAGATGTCGATGGGCGGGCTGGGGGGCTGGCCCTCGACCCCGCGGTCAGAGAGGTCGAACTCGGGATCGGTCAGCGACAGGAAGGCCATGTCGCGGGCCTGGCGCTGGGCGCCGGTGCCCTGCCATTCGCTGACCGTGACCAGCGCCGGCGCCGCGCCGTCGCGCCCCAGGCTGAGCCCGGGGGCAAAGCGCGCGATGCCCTGATCGTCGGTCGCGGTCCTGGCCAGAACCTCGTTCGAGCGGCTGACCAGGGCCACCTCGGCCCCCGGCCGCGGGGCGGTGTCGCGCAGGCTGCGCACCACCACCGTCAGCCCGTCGGCGCCGCTGAAGGTCGAAATCCCCAGGTCGGAAATCACGAACCATTGCGCGGCCACGCCGGTCTCGGCCCGGTTTTCGCCGGCGACATTGGCCTGCAGGATGTAGATGCCGGGTTCGAGCGGGCCGGCCTCGGCCGGGATGGCAAGGCTGGTCGTCACCTCCTGGTTCGGTGTCGTCTGGCCCATGGGCCGCGCCACCTGGGCCTGGCCGCGCCAGATTTCGCGCGCCATGCTGTCGGTGAAGTAATCGACCTGCCAGCTGTCCAGCGGCGTGGCGAACATGCGTTCGCTGATGGCCCGGATCAGGTTGCGATCCGACAGCCGCAGCAGCCGCAGGTCGACCAGATCGGCATTGACCGTGACCATCGACAGCCGCTGGTCGCCGCCGGCGGGCAGCACATAGCCGCGCCCGGCAAAGCGCACCTCGGGGCTGCGGTCGCGCACATAGCCGCGCAGGGCCACGTCGCGCGCCAGCACCTCGCCATCGGCGGCCGGCAGGCCGGCGCGCAGGGTGATTTCGACCTGCTGGCCGTGGCTGAGCCCGGCGACGCACAGCCGCTGGTCGTCGGCCTCGACGGTCAGGTCGCCCGCCGGCAGCCGCAGGAAGGGGGCATAGTCGGTGCCCTTGGCCAAGGGTCGCGACAGGACGGCGCAGAACCGCGGGTTGGGGCTGTCGGATTCGACCTGGGTGTCGGTGACGCGCAGCCCGTTGCGGGCTTGCGACTGTTCCAGCGCGCTGGCGATTTCGGCATCCTTGGGCGCCAGTGCCGCCGCCAGACGCAGCGCCGCCAGCGCGTCGCGGCCGCGGTCCAGCCGCTCCAGCGCCATGGCCAGCCAGCCCAGCGCCCGCGCCGCCAGCGCGTCCTGATCGGGACCGGCGCGCAGATAGCCGTTCACCGCCATTGCCGCGATGGCGGCGCTGGCCGAATTGTCGGACTGGTCGCTGGTGTAAAGCGTCAGCCGCGCCAGGTCGGTCCAGTCGCCGGCGCGGTCGTGCTGCGCGACCAGCGCGCCGATGATCTGCGCCGCGCCCGCCAGATCGCCAGCCGCCTCGGCGGCGCGGGCCTGATCGACACCGGCCGCGCCGGGCAGGGGCGGGTGCTGCGCGGGCATCAGCCGCGCCTGCCGGGCGGCCGCGTCCAGATCGGCGGTCGACAGAAAGCTTGCGGCCTGGGCGCGGCGGGCGGCAGCCAGCGCGGCTTCCGGGTCGGCCGTCACCACCCGCCCCGACAGCGCCCCGGCGAATGTCACCGGCGCCCCGGCCTCCGCCCCCTTGGGAAAGCAGGCGCGCGACCGCTGGTTGTAGGTCAGCGCTTGGCAGTCGTCATTGGCCAGGCAGGCCTGCACGCAGGCTTGCAGCGTGGTGTCGAACAGCGGGCCCAGATCGCCCCCGGGCAGGTCGGTGTCGGCCTCTAGCGACAGCCGCCGTTCGGGCAGCGCCCCGGCCTGGGTGCCCGGCGTCTGACCCGCTGCCGGTGTGCCCAGCATTGCCACCGCCACAGATGCCGCCGCCACGGCCACTGCGATTCGCCTTGCCAACGGGTTCTGCATGTCCTGCCTCCGGTCTGCGCCCGCCCCAGTTGTGGCACCGCGGGGCGGGGCTGGCAATCGTTCCCGGTCGCGGCTTGTCTGCTGCGAACGGGCTTGCCGGCCCGACCCCCGCCGGGTGTAGGATGAAACCCGGACCAGTCGGAGGAATCGCATGGCAGACGCCCAAGCCCCCTCTGCACGGCGCATCGCCGAAACCGATGCGCAGCAGGCCACAACCCCCGCCGCTTCGCTGCGCGAGGTTCTGATCGTGGACGATCACCCGCTGATGTGCGACGCACTGGCGTTGACGTTGAAGATGGGCCTTGGCCTGCGCAACCTGCGCACCGCCCGCAGCCTGGCGGCGGCGCAGGAACAGATCCGCAGCCAGGGCGCGCCCGATGCGGTGATCCTCGACAGTGACCTTCCCGATGCCCGCGGGGTCGAAGGGCTGGTGAGCCTGCGCCAGTTGCTGCCCGATGTGCCGATCACCATGATTTCCGCCAATCTGGATCATGCGATGATCGCCATGGCCATGGCCGCCGGCGCCCAGGGCTATGTCAGCAAGGCCCTTGGCCGCGAGGCGCTGATCGACAGCCTGCGCCGCATGTGGCAGGGCGAACGTGTCACCCCCGAGAGCTATCAGCCGGGCATTCCCGCCGAGGATGCCGCCCGCGCCGAACTGGCCCGGCGCTTTGCCAGCCTGACGCCGCAGCAGATGCGCATCCTGCGACTGATCTGCCAGGGCAGGTCCAACCGGGAAATCGGCCAGGAACTTGGCATTGCCGAGGCCACGGTCAAGGTGCATGTGACCGCGATCATGGCCAAGGTCCGCGCCCGCCGCCGCGCCCAGGCGGTGACGCTGGCCAACAGCATCGGCCTGTTCGAGGCCGCCTGAGCGCGTCTGCTCTGGACAAAATCCGCCTGTCCGCATTTCCTGTGCCGGCTGCGTCATTGACAGGGGGATCGCATGGATCTGGGCATCAGGGGCAAGACGGCGCTGGTCTGCGCCGCGTCGAAGGGGCTGGGGCGGGCCTGTGCCCAGGCGCTGGCCGCGGCGGGCGTCGATCTGGTCATCAATGCCCGCGGTGCCGAGGCGCTGAAGCAGACAGCCGAGGATCTGGCCCGCGATCACGGCGTGCGCGTGACCCCGGTCGCAGCCGACATCACCACCGATGCCGGCCGCCAGGCGGTGCTGGCCGCGTTGCCCGAAGGCGCCGACATCCTTGTGAACAACGCCGGTGGCCCGCCGCCGGGCAGCTGGACCGACTGGTCGCGCGACGATTTCATCCGCGCCATCGACGCCAACATGCTGACCGCCATCGCGCTGATGCAGGCGCTGGTGCCGGGCATGATGCAGCGCGGTTGGGGCCGGGTGGTCAACATCACCTCGCAATCCGTGCGCGCGCCCATCGGCGTTCTGGGCCTGTCAAACACCGCCCGCGCCGGGCTGACCGGCTTTGTCGCCGGCATGTCGCGCCAGGTGGCGGCGCAGGGTGTCGTGGTCAACAACCTGCTGCCGGGGATCCATGATACCGACCGCGCCGACAGCCTGGATGCGGGTGTCGCGCGGGCCGAAGGCATTTCCCGGGCCGAGGCGCGGGCGCGGCGCGAAGCCACCATTCCCACCCGCAACTATGGTCGGCCCGAGGATTTCGGCGCCACCTGCGCCTTCCTGTGCAGCCAGCACGCCCGCTTCATCATCGGCCAGAACATCCTGCTGGACGGGGGCGCGACCAATATCACCATCTGAAGCGCAGGATCGATGCGACAGAATGGCAGAAGCCTCTTGCCAGAATCCCGCCGCGCGGCTAGGGCAACAATCGGAAATCGGGAGACACTGACCCAGGTCAGGGCCGAAGGAGCAACCGCCCCGGGAATCTCTCAGGCAAAGGGACCGTTTTCCTGCGAACGCTCTGGAGAGTGGCGGCATGGTCCGCCCGCCGAAGGGATAACGATCTCAGGCGCCCCCCGCGCGGGGTAGGGACAGAGGGGGCATCTGGCGGGACGGAACGGGTCCGTCCGCGAAAACGGGGGGATGCCCATGGCCGATTTGCGGCGCACGAAGCTTTACGACCTGCATCTGGCGCAGGGTGCCAGGATGGTGCCCTTTGCCGGCTGGGAAATGCCGGTGCAATATCCGATGGGGGTGATGGGCGAACACCAGCATACCCGCAGCCGCGCCGGGCTGTTCGATGTCAGCCACATGGGGCAGGTGATCCTGCGCGGCCCCGATGTTGCCCAGGCGCTGGAAACCCTGGTGCCGGCCGATATCGTGGGGCTGAAACCCGGTCGCCAGCGCTATGGCCTGTTCACCGCGCCGAATGGCGGCATCCTCGACGACCTGATGATCGCCAACAAGGGCGATCACCTGCTGCTGGTGGTCAATGCCGCCTGCGCCGAACAGGACATCGCCCATTTGCGCCAGCTGGAGCGGCTGGGCATTTCGGTCGAGCCGGTCACCGACCGCGCGCTGCTGGCGCTGCAGGGCCCCGAGGCCGAGGCGGTGCTGGCGCGTCTGGTTCCCGGCGTGGCGGCGATGAAATTCATGGATGTCGCCGAATTCGACTGGCAGGGCGCGCGGCTGTGGATCAGCCGCTCGGGCTATACCGGCGAGGACGGGTTCGAGATTTCGGTCCCCGAGGCCCAGGCCACCGCGCTGGCGCAGGCGCTGCTGGATCAGCCCGAGGTGGCGCCGATCGGTCTGGGCGCGCGCGACAGCCTGCGGCTCGAGGCGGGGATGCCGCTTTACGGCCATGACATGAACACCGACACCCTGCCGGGCGAGGCCGGGCTGGGCTGGTCGATCCCCAAGGTCCGCCGTCAGGGCGGCGCGCGCGAGGGCGGTTTTCCCGGCGCCGAGGCAATCCTGGCCGAACTGGCCGCCGGTCCGGCCCGCAGCCGCCAGGGCCTGCGCCCCGAAGGCCGCGCCCCGATCCGCGAAGGGGTCGAGATCTTCGACGCCGCCCAGGGCGGCAACCTGCTGGGGCGGGTCTGTTCCGGCGGCTTCGGCCCCAGCGTCGGCGGCCCCGTGGCCATGGCCATCCTGCCGGCCGGTCTGGCCGAAGGCTCCACGCTCTGGGCCGAGCTGCGCGGCAAACGCCTGGCCGTGCGGGTCGCGCCGCTTCCCTTCCACCAACCGAGCTACAAGCGCTGAGAGGCAAGGCATGCTGAAATACACCGAAGATCACGAATGGCTGAAACAGGACGGTGACGAGGTCGTCGTCGGCATCACCGCCCATGCCAGCGAGCAGCTTGGCGACGTGGTGTTCATCGAACTGCCCGAGGTTGGCCGCGAGGTCGAAGCGGGCGAGGAAATCGTGGTGATCGAATCGGTCAAGGCCGCATCCGACATCGTGGCGCCTCTGGCCGGCACCATCACCGCCGTCAACCAGGACCTGGCCGACAACCCCGGCGGCGTCAACGCCGACCCGATGGCGGCCTGGTTCTTCCGCATCAAGCCGGCCTCGGCCGATCTGTCGGGCTTCATGGACGAGGCCGCCTATAACGCCATGATCGGCTGACGGCGCGGCGCCGGGCTCATGTCCGGCGCCGGATGCCCGCGGGGCTGCGGCCCCTTTCTTGGCACGGGGCCCATGGCCCTTTCCGGGCGCTTTTCCGCGCCCCCAAGCATCACTTCACCTTCGTGCATTGGATGAAAGCCGAAGCCCCGGCTTTCGGACATGGGAAAGCTGAGATGGCGACCTGGACACCCACCGACTACAACCCCGATGATTTCGCGAACCGCCGCCATATCGGCCCTTCGCCCGCCGAGATGCAGGCGATGCTGAAGGTCGTGGGCGCCGCCAGTCTGGACGATCTGATCGATCAGACCGTGCCGGCCGGCATCCGCCAGAAACAGCCGCTGGACTGGCCGGCGCTGTCCGAAGCCGCGCTGCTGGCACGCATGCGCGAGGTCGCCGGCCGCAACCGGGTCATGACCAGCCTGATCGGTCAGGGCTATTACGGCACCGTGACCCCGCCCGCGATCCAGCGCAACATCCTGGAAAACCCGGCCTGGTATACCGCCTATACCCCCTATCAGCCGGAAATCGCCCAGGGCCGGCTCGAGGCGCTGCTGAACTATCAGACCATGGTGGCCGATCTGACCGGCCTGCCGGTGGCCAATGCCAGCCTGCTGGACGAGGCGACGGCCGCCGCCGAAGCCATGGCCATGGCCCAGCGCGTGGCCAAATCCAAGGCCAAGGCGTTTTTCGTCAGCGACGACCTGCATCCGCAGACCATCGCCGTGATCGAGACCCGCGCCCAGCCGCTGGGCATCGAGATCCTGCGCGGCCAGCCGCAGGATTGCCGCCCCGACAGCGTTTTCGGCGCGATCTTCCAGTATCCGGGCACTCATGGCCATCTGCGCGACTACAGCGAGGATATCGCCGCGCTGCATGCCGCAGGCGCCGTGGCCATCGTCGCCACCGATCTGCTGGCACTGTGCCTGCTGAAGGAACCGGGCGCCATGGGCGCCGACATCGCCGTGGGATCGGCACAGCGTTTCGGCGTGCCCATGGGCTATGGCGGGCCGCATGCCGCCTTCATGGCTTGCCGCGACGACATGAAGCGCGCGATGCCGGGGCGCATCGTAGGCGTGTCGATCGACGCCAAGGGCAACCAGGCCTATCGCCTGTCCTTGCAGACCCGCGAACAGCACATCCGCCGCGAAAAGGCCACCTCGAACGTCTGCACCGCCCAGGCGCTGCTGGCGGTGATGGCCAGCTTCTATGCGGTATTTCATGGGCCGACCGGATTGCGTGCGATCGCCCAGCGCGTGCACCTGAACGCCGTGACCCTGGCCAATGCCCTGCGCGCCGCCGGGGCCGAGGTCGAGCCGGAGGCGTTCTTCGACACCATCACCGTGCGCGTCGGTGTCGGCCAGCAGGGGATCATGGCTGCCGCCCGCCATCGCGGCATCAACCTGCGCAAGGTGGGAACAGACCGGGTCGGGATCTCGGTCGATGAAACCACCGATGCCGGGGTGATCGCCCGGGTTCTGGATGCCTTTGGCATCGCTGCCCCCACGGAAACCGCGGCCGCGCCTGCCATTCCGCCCGCGCTGATCCGCGACAGCGATTACCTGACCCATCCGGTTTTCCACATGAACCGGGCCGAATCGGAAATGATGCGCTACATGCGTCGTCTGTCCGACCGCGACCTGGCGCTGGACCGGGCGATGATCCCGCTGGGATCCTGCACGATGAAGCTGAACGCCGCCGCCGAGATGATGCCGATCACCTGGCCCGAGTTTGGCGCCCTGCACCCCTTTGCGCCGCAGGACCAGGCCGCCGGCTATCACGAGGTCTTTGCCGACCTGACCGACAAGCTGTGCCAGATCACCGGCTATGACGCCTTTTCGCTGCAACCCAACAGCGGCGCCCAGGGCGAATATGCCGGCCTGCTGACCATCGCCGCCTATCACAGGTCGCGCGGCGAGGATCGCGACATCTGTCTGATCCCCGTCTCGGCCCATGGCACCAACCCGGCCTCGGCGCAGATGTGCGGGATGAAGGTGGTGGTGGTGAAATCGGCCCCCAACGGCGACATCGACCTTGAGGATTTCGCCGACAAGGCGGCCAAGGCCGGGAACCGGTTGGCGGCGGTGATGATCACCTATCCCAGCACGCATGGCGTGTTCGAGGACACCGTGCGCGAGGTCTGCGACATCACCCACAAGCACGGCGGCCAGGTCTATATCGACGGTGCCAACATGAACGCGCTGGTCGGCCTGGTGAAACCCGGCGAGATCGGCGGCGATGTCAGCCACCTGAACCTGCACAAGACCTTTGCCATCCCGCATGGCGGCGGTGGTCCCGGCATGGGGCCGATCGGGGTCAAGGCGCATCTGGCGCCCTTCCTGCCCGCCGATCCGCGCACGGGCGAGGCCGGTGCGGTTTCCGCCGCGCCCTGGGGTTCGGCCTCGATCCTGCTGATCTCCTGGGCCTATATCCTGATGATGGGCGGGCAGGGGCTGACGCAGGCGACACGGGTGGCGATCCTGAACGCCAATTACATCGCCAGCCGCCTGGCCGGGGCCTATCCGATCCTGTTCATGGGCAATCGCGGCCGTGTGGCGCATGAATGCATCCTGGACACGCGGCCGTTCCAGGATCACGGCGTCACCGTGGACGACATCGCCAAGCGCCTGATCGACCACGGCTTTCATGCCCCGACCATGAGCTGGCCGGTCGCCGGCACGCTGATGGTCGAGCCCACCGAATCGGAAACCAAGGCCGAGATCGATCGCCTGATCACCGCCTTCCTGGCGATCCGGGCCGAGATCACCGAGATCGCCGAAGGCCGCATCAGCGCCGAGGCAAGCCCCCTGCGCCATGCCCCGCACACGGTCGAGGATCTGGTCGCCGACTGGGACCGTGCCTATAGCCGCGAGCAGGCCTGTTTCCCGCCCGGGGCGTTCCGCGTCGACAAATACTGGCCGCCGGTCGGGCGCGTGGACAACGTCCATGGCGATCGCAACCTGATCTGCACCTGCCCGCCGCTGGACAGCTACGCCGAAGCGGCCGAATGATGCCGTCGCCCGCCGGAGCCCTTCCGGCGGGCACGCCCTCACCCGCGCCCCTTGACAAGGGGGCGCGCCTGGGCCAGATAGCGCGCCAGTGGGGCCGTAGCTCAGTTGGTAGAGCGCATCGTTCGCAATGATGAGGCCAGGGGTTCGATTCCCCTCGGCTCCACCAAAGGAAAACAGCAACCGGCTGATTTTCCTGCTTTAACTTCCTTTGATTTTCTGGCCGCCCCACAGAAAACCCACAGGGCGTTGCGGAATCTGCTGCGCCGTGACGGATGCGGGTGCAGATGCGGCGAATCCTTGCGCGTCGATCCCGGGTTTCGCCCTCCCGCCCCTGCTTGCTGCGCCCGTGATGCCTGTGCTGCGCGGCGCAGTGAACGCCGCCAGCCGCTTTACCCGCAGATACGTTCGATGCCTGGGGCGACGAAGTCTTGCCCGGCCGGCCATATGTCCCGGACCTTTGGGCAAGGACGGCATGCGCCTGTCCTGCGCCAATCCGTTCATGGCCCAGCACTTTTTCGTGCCTTTCCCTGCGCTTCGCGTGAAAAGCGGTGCCGGCTGCACGCCAAGCTGCTAGCATGAGCCCGAGTCGTCGGCGTGGGGAAAGAAAACCAGATGTCATTCCAATCATTGCGTGAAACCGGGCTGCGTGCCCGTTGGACCCTGCCGGCTGTGCTGGCCCTGGTCCTGATGGCCGATCCCGCCCTGTCCCAAGGCGTGCAGCGGGCCGAGCCGGTCACGGGTCCGGGTGTTGTCACCATCGGAAATATCGCCAGCAACGCTGCGGTGAACGTGCGCGGCGGGCCGGGCCCCATCTTTCCGGTTCTGGGCACGCTCAGCTATGGCACCCGGGTCAAGAAGGGGCCCTGTCTTGGCGGGGGGTCGGTGCGCTGGTGCGCCGTCGAGGCCATGGACGGCAAGCTGACCGGATATGTCTCGGCCAAGTTCCTTGTCGAAGGCGCCCCAAAGCCTCCGGGCGGCGTGGTCGATGACGGCGGCCCGGATTTCTGGGCCGTCACCGGGATTGCGCAGGGACAGCGGCTGAACATCCGGCGCGAGCCCTCGGCCAGTTCGCCGGCGCTGGCCACGCTGCGCGAGGGCGAAGTGGTGCGCAATCTTGGCTGCCGGACCACGCAGCAGGGGCGCTGGTGTCGCGTGCGCTCGACCGTCGGCATGGATGTGACCGGCTGGGTCGCGGGGCGCTATCTGCGTGAATCCTCGGGCGTTGCGGTGCCGCCGATAGCCGTGCAGCCTCCGCAAGGGGGCGATGGCGGTCATGGCCCCGATTTCTACGTCGTGCGCGGCCTGCCCGCCGGCGACACGCTGAACGTCCGTGCCGAGCCCTCGGCAAGCAGCACGATCCTGGGCCGTCTGTCTGCGGGGGCGCGCGTGCGCAATCTCGGCTGCCGCCAGATCGGCCAAAGCCGGTGGTGCCGAATCGCCACGACAGGCGGCGTTCAGGTGACTGGCTGGGTCAACGGCCGCTATCTGAAAGAGGGTTGAAATCCCGGCAACGCGCCGTCGCAACCTGCGGCGGCGCAAACGCCTGCCTGCACGGGCCTTTCCCAGTGCGAACAATCCTGCACGGAGCAGTCAAGTTCTTGAACTGTAAGGGGAAAGTGGTGAGCCCGACAGGATTCGAACCTGTGACCCACTGATTAAAAGTCAGTTGCTCTACCAACTGAGCTACGGGCCCATCGCACGGGGGGCTAACTAGGGTCAGCGGCGGGCGGGGTCAAGCGGAAAAATCACCGCCTCTGGCAGAATCTTTTCCGGCGGCGTATGTCAGCGGCATGGAACATCAGCAAAACCTTGGCCAGAGCCAGGGCCTGCGCTTCATGAAGATGCACGGGCTGGGCAATGATTTCGTCGTCATCGACAGCCGCCAAAGCGGCGCGCTGCCCGATGCGGCCACGGTGGCGGCCATGGCCGACCGCCATCGCGGCGTGGGCTTCGACCAGCTGGCGGTGATTCTGCCCGGCCAGAACGCCGATGCGCGGCTGGTTTTCTATAACGCCGACGGCTCGCAGTCGGCGGCCTGCGGCAATGCCACGCGCTGTGTGGCGCGCTATCTGATGGACGAAACCGGCGCGCCCGATCTGCGGCTGGCGACCGAACATGCGGTGCTGCAGGCCCAGGATGCGGGTGGCGGGCAGACGCGGGTGAACATGGGGGCGCCGGTTCTGGACTGGGCGGCGATTCCCCTGGCGCAGGAACTTGACACCCTGCACCTGCCGATCGCGGGCGATCCGGTGGCCACCGGCATGGGCAATCCGCACATGACCTTTTTCGTCGAGGATGCGGCGGCGGTGGATCTGGAACGCTTCGGGCCGCAGCACGAGCACCACCCGCTTTATCCGCAACGCGCGAATGTCGAACTGGTGCAGGTGCTGTCGCCGCAGGAAATCCTGCTGCGCATCTGGGAACGCGGCACCGGGATCACCCTGGCCTCGGGGTCGTGTTCCTGCGCGGCGGTTGTGGCGGCGGCGCGGCGCGGCCTGACCGGGCGGCAGGTGCGCGTCAATGTGCCCGGCGGGGTTCTGGACATCGACTGGCGGGCCGACGGGGTGTGGATGACCGGGCCCACGGCGCATGTATTCGATGGGGTATGGCGGGGATGACAGAGCCCAGACCGCCCATCCTTGCCACCCTGGGTTGCCGGCTGAACGCCTATGAATCCGAGGCCATGCGCGAAATGGCCGAACAGGCCGGCCTGCAGGGCGCGGTGATCGTCAACACCTGCGCCGTCACCGCCGAAGCCGTGCGCAAGGCGCGGCAGGAAATCCGCCGGCTGGCGCGCGAAAACCCCGGCGCCCCGGTCATCGTCACCGGCTGCGCCGCCCAGACCGAGCCCGAAACCTTTGCCGCCATGCCGGAAGTCACCCGCGTCATCGGCAATCACGAAAAGATGCAGCCCGCCACCTGGGCGGCGATGCAGGGCCCGGACCTGATCGGCAGCACCGAAAGGGTGCAGGTCGATGACATCATGTCGGTGCGCGAGACCGCCGGCCACCTGATCGACGGCTTCGGTCGGCATCGTGCCTATGTGCAGGTGCAGAACGGCTGCGATCACCGCTGCACCTTCTGCATCATCCCCTATGGCCGTGGCAATTCGCGGTCGGTGCCGGCGGGCGTCGTGGTCGAACAGATCAAGCGTCTGGTCGGTCGCGGCTTTCACGAGGTGGTGCTGACCGGGGTCGATCTGACCAGTTGGGGCGCCGATCTGCCCGGCCAGCCGCGGCTGGGCGATCTGGTCATGCGCATCCTGCGCCTGGTTCCGGACCTGCCGCGGCTGCGCATCAGCAGCATCGACAGCATCGAGGCCGATGACAACCTGATGCTGGCCATTGCCAGCGAACCACGGCTGATGCCGCATCTGCACCTGTCGCTGCAGGCGGGCGACGACATGATCCTGAAGCGGATGAAGCGCCGCCACCTGCGTGACGATGCCATCCGCTTTTGCGAGGATGCGCGCAAGCTGCGCCCCGGCATCGTCTTTGGCGCCGACATCATCGCCGGGTTTCCGACCGAAACCGATGCGATGTTCGACAACAGCCTGAAGCTGGTCGAGGATTGCGGCCTGACCTTCCTGCATGTGTTTCCCTTTTCCGCCCGCAAGGGCACCCCGGCGGCGCGGATGCCGCGCGTGCCCGGACCCACGATCAAGGCGCGCGCCGCGCGGCTGCGCGCGGCCGGCGATGCCGCCCTGCTGCGTCATCTGCAGGCGCAGCACGGCCAAAGCCGCATGGTGCTGACCGAAGGTCCGCGCCTGGGCCGCACCGAGCATTTCACCGAAGTCGCCTTTGACCGCGACATGCCCGAGGGCACCCTGCTCGAGGTGACGATCGCGGGCCACGACGGCCAGCGCCTGATCGCCTGACCGGTCGCGGCAGGATTTTCTTGCCCGCTTCCCGTCGCCGGCCTAATCCTTGGCCGATGACGCTGCTCTACACCCATCCTTCGGCGCAGGGCCATGTGACCCCGCCGGGCCATCCCGAACAGGTGGCACGGCTGGACCATGTGCTGGCGGCGCTGCAGGATCTGACGCTGGAACGGCGCGAGGCCCCGGATGCCGCCGACGCCGACATCCTGCGCGCCCATCCGCCCAGCCATCTGGCGATGCTGTCCCAGCGCCTGCCGCGTCAGGGCTGGGCGATGCTGGATGCCGATACCCATATGGCCCCGGGCAGCCTGACCGCGGCGCGCCATGCCGTCGGCGGGGTCTGCGCGGCGGTCGATGCGGTGCTGGCGGGGCAGGCGGCCAATGCCTTTGTCGCCATGCGCCCGCCCGGTCACCACGCCGAACGCGACCGCGCCATGGGGTTCTGTCTGCTGTCGTCGCTGGCGATCGGGGCGTTGCGGGCGCTGGATCACCACCGGCTCGAGCGGGTGGCGGTGCTGGATTTCGACGTGCACCACGGCAACGGCACCCAGGACGTGCTGTGGAACGAAGGCCGGGCGCTGTTTGCATCCAGTCACCAGATGCCGCTTTATCCCGGAACGGGCGCGGCAAGCGAACGCGGGGCGCACGATCAGATCGTGAACGTGCCCCTGCCCGCCGGCAGCGACGGCGCGCTGGCGCGGGCGGTGTGGCGCGACATTTGCGCCCGGGTGCGCGACTGGCAGCCGCAACTGGTGCTGATCTCGGCCGGGTTCGATGCCCATGGCGCCGATCCGCTGGCCGGTCTGACCTGGGACGAGGGCGATTTTGCCGCGATTACCCGCATGATCTGCGACTGTGC
Organism: Paracoccus sp. SMMA_5_TC; assembly: GCF_009696685.2. Taxonomy (NCBI): domain Bacteria; kingdom Pseudomonadati; phylum Pseudomonadota; class Alphaproteobacteria; order Rhodobacterales; family Paracoccaceae; genus Paracoccus; species Paracoccus sp. SMMA_5_TC. Next base: position 606,989 of record NZ_CP102355.1, on the reverse strand, counting down.
GGCGGAATGCGCGGCCCCGGTGGTATCGGCGCTGGAAGGCGGCTATGATCTGGCCGCTCTGGGCCGCTCGGCGCGCGCCCATGTCGAGGTGCTGAAGGAGTCTGCCGCGTGACCGAGATCAGGAACATGTCCTTCGAAGAGGCGATGAAGGAACTTGAGGCCACCGTCGGCCGTCTGGAACATGGCGAGGCGACGCTGGACGAATCGATCGCGCTTTACGAACGCGGTGCGCAGTTGCGCGCCCATTGCGACCAGCTGTTGCGCGCGGCCGAAGAGCGGGTGGAAAAGATCACCCTGGCCGCCAATGGCCAGCCGGCCGGCACCACCCCGGCCGAGGGGCTGTGATGCACGAAAGGCTCGAACAGGTCCGGGCGCAGCTGCAGGCGGCGCTGGACGAGGCCATGGCCGGCCTGCCCGAGGGCGAATTGACCGATGCCATGCGCTATGCCTGTATCGGCGGCAAGCGGCTGCGCGGATTTCTGGTGATGGAATCGGCGGCGCTGTTCGGTCTGGCCGACAGCCAGTCGCTGCCCGTCGCCGCCGCGGTCGAGGCGCTGCACGCCTATAGCCTGGTGCATGATGACCTGCCGGCGATGGACGATGACGACCTGCGCCGCGGGCTGCCCACGGTGCATGTGCAATGGTCCGAAGCGACGGCCATTCTTGCCGGTGACGCCCTGCAATCGCTGGCCTTCGGATTGCTGACCGATCCGCGCATCGGTGCACCTGACGCCCGGCTGGCGCTGATCCGCGGTTTTTCCGATGCGGTCGGCGGTCGCGGCATGGTCTGGGGTCAGGCAATGGACATTGCCGCCGAAACCGCAGTGGAACCCCTGGACATGGCAGCCGTCAAGCGTATGCAATATGCCAAGACCGGTGCGCTGATCCAGTTCGCCGCCACCGCCGGCGCCATCATGGCGGAAGAGGATACCGGGCCACTGGCGGAATATGCGCGCAATCTGGGCCTGGCCTTCCAGATCCAGGACGACATCCTGGATGTGACCGGCGACGAGGACGAGGCGGGAAAGCGCCTGCACAAGGATGACGCGGCCAACAAGGCGACCTTCGTGTCGCTGCTGGGCCTTGAAGGCGCGCGCGAAAAGGCGCGCAAACTGGTGCGCAACGCGGAAAATGCCCTGACCCCCTATGGCGAGGCCGCAGGAAACTTGCGACAGCTGGCGCGTTTCGTTATCGAACGCGACGCCTGAAACCCGCCCGGAAAGGGGCAATGCATGACCCATGACGCGCATCATCGCCCGGCGACACCGGTTCTGGACCGCGTGCAGCTGCCTTCGGACCTGAAGGCGCTGAGCGACCGCGAACTGAAGCAGCTGGCCGACGAACTGCGGGCCGAGACCATCAGTGCTGTGTCGGTCACCGGAGGCCATCTGGGGGCCGGTCTGGGTGTGGTCGAACTGACCGTGGCGCTGCATGCCGTGTTCGACGCGCCCCGCGACAAGATCATCTGGGATGTCGGCCATCAGTGCTATCCGCACAAGATTCTGACCGGGCGGCGCGACCGCATCCGCACCCTGCGCATGGCCGGCGGGCTTTCGGGCTTCACCAAACGGTCGGAAAGCCCCTATGACCCGTTCGGAGCCGGGCACAGCTCGACCTCGATCAGCGCGGCGCTGGGATTTGCCATGGCGCGCGAACTGGGCGGAGATCCGGGCGACGCCATCGCGGTGATCGGCGATGGCGCCATGAGCGCCGGCATGGCCTTCGAGGCGCTCAACAACGCCGGCCACCTCGGCAAGCGGCTGTTCGTGATCCTGAACGACAACGAAATGTCGATCGCGCCGCCGACCGGGGCGCTGTCGACCTATCTGACCCGGCTTTACACCCGCGGCCCGTTCCAGGAACTGAAGGCCGCCGCCAAGGGGGCGGTCAGCCTGCTGCCGGCCCCGATGCAGGAAGGCGCCAAGCGCGCCAAGGAAATGCTCAAGGGCATGACCGTGGGCGGCACCATGTTCGAGGAGCTTGGCTTTTCCTACATCGGCCCGGTCGATGGCCACGACCTTGAACAATTGCTGGCGCTGCTGCGCACGGTCAAGGCGCGGGCCGACGGGCCGGTGCTGATCCATGCGGTGACGAAAAAGGGCAAGGGCTATGCCCCCGCCGAACGCGCCGCCGACAAGGGCCACGCCACCGCCAAGTTCGACGTGGCGACCGGCACCCAAGCCAAGGCGAAATCGAACGCGCCCAGCTATACCTCGGTCTTTGCGCGGGCCTTGCTCGATCAGGCGGGCCGCGACGACCGCATCGTGGCGGTGACGGCGGCGATGCCCGATGGCACCGGGCTGAACCTGTTTGCCGAACGTTTCCCCCGCCGCTGTTTCGACGTGGGCATCGCCGAACAACATGCGGTGACCTTTGCCGCCGGCCTGGCGGCAGGCGGGATGAAACCGTTCTGTGCGCTTTATTCGACATTCCTGCAGCGCGGCTACGATCAGGTGGTGCATGACGTCGCGATCCAGCGCCTGCCGGTGCGCTTTGCCATCGACCGCGCCGGGTTGGTGGGCGCCGATGGGGCCACCCATGCCGGCGCCTATGACATCGCCTTTCTGGCCAACCTGCCCGGCATGGTGGTGATGGCCGCCGCCGACGAGGCGGAACTGGTGCATATGGTCGCCACCGCCGCCGCCCATGACGACGGCCCGATCGCCTTCCGCTATCCGCGCGGCGAAGGCACCGGCGTCGACATGCCCGAACGCGGCACGCCCTTGCCCATCGGCAAGGGGCGGGTGATCTGCGAAGGCAAGGGGGTCGCGATCCTGTCGCTGGGCACCCGCCTGGCCGAGGTGATGCGCGCGCGCGAGGCGCTGATGGCGCGCGGCATCAAGCCTACCGTGGTCGATGCCCGTTTTGCCAAGCCGCTGGACCGCGAACTGATCCTGCGGCTGGCGCGCAGTCATCAGGCGCTGATCACCATCGAGGAAGGCGCCGTGGGCGGGTTTGGCAGCCTGGTGGCGCAGCTGTTGTCGGACGAGGGCGTGTTCGACGGCGGGTTGCGCTTTCGCCAGATGGTGCTGCCCGACACCTTCATCGACCACGCCACCCCCGAGGCGATGTATCACGAGGCGCGAATGTCCGCCGCCGATATCGAGGAACGGGTGCTCGAGGTTCTGGGCGTGGCCCGCATCGGCGAACGCCGGGCCTGACCCGGACCCGACCGTCAAGGCTCGCGCGCCGGCAAGTTCCTTGATATGATTGCACTTCAGACACTTTTGAGCATGAGCGATCCCATGTTGCGCATCCTGTTGACCGGCCTGATGCTGGCCGCCCCCCTGACCGCATCGGCGCAGGATTTCCTGCCCAGCCTTTACGATGTCACCGTGGTCGAGACCTGGGACCGGCTGAATGTGCGCGAGACCCCCAGCGGCCAGGGCAAGATCATCGGCACGCTGGCCTCGACCGCCAAGGGCATCGAACTGCTGGATCGCGACGCCAGCGGCAAATGGGGTCGGGTCAATATCGGCGAGATGTCGGGCTGGGTGGCGCTGCGTTTTCTGAAGCCGCAGCCGGCGGTGTGGAAACCGGCGGAACTGCCGCTGACGCTGAACTGCGCTGGCACCGAGCCGTTCTGGGGACTGCGCGTCGTCGACAAGGGGCTGGTGTTCAGCGAACCCGACGCCGGCGAACGTCAGCTCAGCCTGCGCAAGGTGATGGATCGCGGCGTCGAGGGCGAGCCAACGCGCGGCATCATCGCCGGCGACGACAAGGGCCGGCTGACGGCCTTTCTGCGTCCCGAACAATGTTCCGACGGCATGTCCGACCGGGCCCATGCCTTGGCGGTCAGCGTGATCCTGGACGGGCAGGCGTCGCCGTCGCGGATGCTGCTGGGCTGCTGCTCGATCGCGCCGCGCCCGGCGCAATAGCGATCAGGGTGCCAGCCCCTCGGCCCGGGCCAGCGCCGCCAGCCCGGCGCGGAAATCGGGATAGCGCAGGGTCACGCCCAGGTCGCGCTTGATGCGGTCATTGGCGACGCGCTTGCTTTCGGCATAGAAGCTGCGCGCCATCGGCGTCATCTCGGCCTGGTCGTGGTCCTCGGCCGGGGGCAGGGGCAGGCCCAGCAGCTGCGCCGCATGCGCGATCACCGCCTCGGGCGGGGCGGGGTCGTCGTCGCAGACGTTATAGACCGCGCCGGGCGAGGGCGCCGCGATCGAGGCCATCAGCACCTGGGCGATGTCCTCGGCATGGATGCGGGAAAACACCTGTCCGGGCTTGACGATGCGCCGCGCCGTGCCGGCCAGCAGCTTGGCAAAGGGGCCGCGGCCGGGGCCATAGATGCCGGCCAGGCGAAAGATGTGCAGCGGCAGGTCGTGACTTTCGGCCAGTTGGCGCCAGGCGGCTTCGGCCGCGACCCGTTCGCGGCCGCGCGCGGTGCCGGGGGTCAATGGCGTGGTTTCATCGACCCAGCCGCCGCCATGATCGCCGTATACCCCGGTGGTGGACAGATAGCCCAGCCAACGCGGCCGCGCCCGCGCCAGATCGGCGCCAAAGGCCGCCAGCACCGGATCGCCCTGTGGCCCCGGCGCGGCCGAGGCCAGAATCACCTGTGCCCGACCGATCTCGTCGCGCAGCCGCGCCTCGTCGCCCGGCCACAGCACCGGCTCGGCCCCGGCCTCGGCCACGCGCCGGGGGGCGCTGCGGGTGGTGCCGATGACCTGCCAGCCCCGGGCGCGCAGCATCGGCGTCAGAAAACCGGCGGTATAGCCATGACCCAGGATCAGCGCCCTCATGCCGGCACCCGCGGCGCAAGGTCGCGCAGGATCTCGGCCGCCATGGCAAAGGATCGATGCCGCGCCGCCTGGTCGTGAATATTGCCGACCAGGATCAGCTCGTCGGGGCGATAACGGTCGATCAATTCGCGCAGGCGCTCGGCGACGGTGTCGGGGGCGCCGACGGCGCTGACCGACAGCGCCTGTTCGACCAGCGGCAGGACATGGGCGGGGATGGCTGCGGCCACATCGTCGACCGGCGCTGGCAGCAGCCCCGGCATGCCCAGCCGCAAGCGGGCAAAGCTGATCATCTGGCTGCTGCGCAGCCGCTGCGCCGCGCGGTCGGTGTCGGCGGCGATGACGTTCACCGCCAGCATGAAGCGCGGTCGCGCGCCAAATTCGGTAGCCTGAAACCGGGACCGATACAGCGCCACCGCCTGATCCAGATCGCCGGGGGCGAAGTGGCTGGCAAAGGCATAGGGCAGGCCCAGCGCCGCCGCCAGGCTGGCCCCGTAAAGCGACGATCCCAGGATCCAGACCGGCACATTGGTGTTCTGGCCGGGGTGGGCGGCGACGCGAGCGCCGGGCACCGGCGGCCCCAGATAGCGCAACAGTTCGACCACGTCGTTGGGGAAATCGTCGTTTCCCGCCATGCTGCGGCGCAGGGCGTGCATGACGGCGCCATCGCCGCCCGGCGCCCGCCCAAGCCCCAGATCGATGCGCGGGCCATGGATGGTGGCCAGGGTCCCGAACTGTTCGGCGATCGCCAGCGGGGCGTGATTGGGCAGCATTACGCCGCCGGCCCCGACGCGGATGCTGCGGGTATGTTCGGCGACATGTCCGATCAGCACGGCGGTCGCGGCGCTGGCGATGCCCGGCATGTTGTGATGTTCGGCCAGCCAGAAACGGCGATAGCCCCAGCCCTCGGCGGCGCGGGCCAGGGCCACGGAATTGGCGATGGCATCGCGCGCGTCATGGCCCTCGCCCACGACGGCAAGGTCAAGTATCGAAAAATCCATCGGCTTACCCCTTTCGTCCAACAGATAGGATGCGCGCGCCCTTCTTGCCAGTGCGGGACGCTGCTGGCACAGTTTGCGCAAACATGACGGAGTTCCCATGACCCGCGAAAATGCCCTGCCGATCGAGACGCCGGAACGGGCGGCGCTGGAATATTTCGATACCGCCCCGGCGGCGGTCGAGCGGCTGATCGAACTGTATCAGCGCGCCTCGACCTTTCTGCTGGACCGTTTCGTCGCCACGCTGCGCGGTGGCATGCCGCAGGCACGCTATCGCGCCTTCTACCCGCAGTTGCGTCTGACCATCACCAGCCACACCAAGACCGATTCCCGCCTGTCCTTTGGTCATGTGACGGTGCCGGGGGTCTATGCCACCACCATCACCCGACCGGATCTGTTCCGCGGCTATCTGACCGAGCAAATCGGGCTGCTGATGAAAAACCATGGCGTGCCGGTGGCGGTGGGCGACAGCGACACGCCCATGCCGGTGCATTTCGCCGTGGCCACGCAAAGCGATCTGAACGTGCCGCAGGAAGGGGTTCTGGGCTATTCGCTGCGCGATGTCTTTGACGTGCCCGACCTGAACACCATGAACGACGACATCGTGAACGGGGTCGGGCTGGTCAATCCCGACGGCAGCCAACCGCTGGCGCCCTTTACCGCGCAGCGGGTGGATTATTCGCTGGCGCGGCTGGCCCATTACACCGCCACCCTGCCGGAGCATTTCCAGAATTTCGTGCTGTTCACCAACTATCAGTTCTATGTGGACGAGTTCGAGGCCTTTGCCCGCCGCGCCCTGGCCGATCCCGCGTCAGGCTATACCGGCTTTGTCGCGCCCGGAAACCAGATGCTGGAACGCCCCGAGGACGTGATCGCCACCGGCGCCAAGATGCCGCAGATGCCCGCCTATCACCTGAAACGTGCCGATGGCGACGGCATCACGCTGGTCAATATCGGTGTCGGCCCCTCGAACGCCAAGACCGCGACCGACCATATCGCGGTGCTGCGCCCGCATGCCTGGCTGATGGTCGGCCATTGCGCGGGGCTGCGCAACAGCCAGTCCCTGGGCGATTTCGTGCTGGCCCATGCCTATCTGCGCGAGGATCACGTGCTGGACGACGATTTGCCGGTCTGGGTGCCGATCCCGCCCCTGGCCGAGGTGCAGGTCGCCCTGCAAGAGGCGGTGGCCGAGGTGACGCAGCTTGACGGCTATGACCTCAAGGCGATCATGCGCACCGGAACCGTGGCCACG